>CABUQL010000276.1 GCA_902493665.1 uncultured Eubacteriales bacterium | reverse complement strand
ATTAAAGGTTATGAGGACGGAACATTCAGACCTGCAAACACTGTTACAAAGCTTGAAGCACTTGTTTTGATTTCAAGAATACTCGGAGTCAATGATAAGGAAAATGCGGCTTTTATGGAAGTTGCAACAGAAAAATACGGAAAAACCGTTTCCGATTACGACTTGCCTTACGGCGATGATGAAATAGTTTTCCTTCTTGCAAAAGGAATTCTGGCAAAAAGCGAGCTTTCGGCATACATAGGCGGCGCCAATCCTTCAACAGGTCTTAAAAGATATGAAGTTGCAGTGCTTATGACAAAGGCTATGGGGGCTGAAGAATCGGTAAAACAAAACCTTGTTACTGTTTTGGATTATGCCGACGAAGCCGACATTCCGTCATATGCAAAAAAATACGTTGAATACGTTACAAACGAAGGAATAATGAAAGGTATGGACGAAAAACATTTCTCGCCGAATACCGACGTTGTAAGAGCACAGATTGCACTTTTGCTCCAGAGAGTTATAAGCCTTTCGGACGTTCAGACATTTACAGGTACTGTTTCAAATATCGACAGCCTTTTGGGTGTTGTAAGATTTAAAACTTCAGACGGTGAAGTTTACGGATACACAATTAAAGACGACGTAACATTAAGATTTGATGCCGAAGAGTGCACAATTAATGATGTTAAAGTCGGCATGGACGCAGTTATTACAACAAGAGCCGGAAAACTTTCGTCAATCGACTTTTTAACACCCGACACAGAAGAAGTTGTTAAAGGTTCTGTTACAAGCGTTATGAAATCATCGGGAACACAGAAAATCAAAATGGAAGTTTTTGCCGATGACGGTACAACAAGCTCACAGACTTATGAGTGCGGCGACAGTATTGTTATTAAAAAAGAGGGCACATCAAATACTTTAAACGATATTACGGTCGGCGATTATGCAGAACTTACGCTTAAAAAAGGCAAAATCACAATGATTTATGCAGAGCCCAAAGCAGCAAATGCAAAAGGCACAATAACAGATATATCACTTAAAGGCGGAATAGTTACAATTGAAATTGAAAACACAGACGGAAAAAAAGAAACATACACAGTTGCAAGTGACGATTCGGTTAGTGTTACAAGAAACGGAAGCAAAGCAGAACTCACCGAAGTTATGGCAGGCGATTCTGTAAGTCTTACACTTAACTACAGAAAAGTTGTAAAAATTTTAGCAACAAGCAGAACATCAACAAAAACAGGCGTTATTGAAGAAATAAGCATTTCGGCAAATCCGTACATCGTGCTTAAAATAAACGGCGAAAATGAAAAATACACACTTTCAAAAGACGCTCAGATAAGCGTAGACGGCAAAACGGGAACTATTTATGATTTGCGTCTTGCGGCGTCGGCAACGGTAACTCTTGATTCAAATGCAGTTACAAAGCTTACAACAACTCCGGTTGAAACTGTTTCGCAGATAACGGGTAAAATTGATTTTGTAAATGTGTCATACGGACTTATTCAGGTAACATATTTTGACAGCGCTTCGTCACAAGACGTTACACGTTCGGTATTCGTAAACAAAAACACAAAAATAATAGATAACGCAACGAGTAAAGAAATTGCACTTAAAGCAGTTGAAGCAGGTTCTTCAGTAACGGCAGTCGGAACATCGACATCAGGTGTATTTGAAGCCAGCACAATTATAATTCTAGGTGCAAAATAATATAAACAAAATCGATAAGGGCTGCTTTTTAAGCAGTCCTTATTTTAAAGCAAAACGCAATTCGATGGGAGATATTATAAATGAATAAAAGAGAAGAAGCAAAAAATATGTTTTTTGACGGATACAATTGCTGTCAGTCTGTAATAGGTGTTTTTTGCAATGAGCTCGGTGTTGATTTTGACACGGTAATGAAACTTGCCTCGTCATTTGGCGGCGGTATGGGCAGGATGAAAGAGGTTTGCGGCTGCGTGACGGCAATGTTTATGGCAGCGGGACTTAAAGAGGGATTTATAAATCCCGAAACACCGCTCGAAAAGCAGGCGCATTATCTTAAAATCCAAGAGCTTGCAAAGCAGTTTTCCGAGACAAACGGGTCGATTATATGCCGTGAGCTTTTGGGGGAATGCAGCGCAAAGGACGGAAAATTTTAAAGAAAAAGCCGTGTTATGAATATGTCGGCGATGCGGTAGAAATACTTGAGAAAAATTTCAGCTGAAAAATGATTTGAATTATATATTATTTAAACCGAAAATCTGTTTTGTTACAGAAAACCTTAAACAAAAGGATAAAAGAAGGAATTAAAATGTGGATTTTTTATGCGGTTTTGTCGGCGGTTTTTGCGGCAGCAACGTCAATACTTGCAAAAATCGGAATTGAAAATGTTAATTCAAATCTTGCAACGGCAATAAGAACCGTTGTTGTAACATTAATGGCATGGATGATTGTGTTTATGACAAATGCGGGAAAGGAAATAGGAAACATCAGCAAAAAAAGCTGGATATTCCTTGTTTTG
>CABUQL010000275.1 GCA_902493665.1 uncultured Eubacteriales bacterium | reverse complement strand
ATATGCAATAAAAGAAGCCGAAAATGCAGCAATGTCGGGCGAAGTCCCTGTTGGTGCGGTAATAGTGTGTGACGGAGAAATTATTTCGTCTGCACATAATGTGTGCGAAAAAGAAAACGCACTTTGCCATGCAGAGATTATTGCAATAAACAATGCTTTTAAAAAACTTAACGTTAAATATCTTGACAAATGCGATATTTACGTTACACTTGAGCCGTGCGCAATGTGCGCGGGAGCCATAATTAATTCACGCATAAAAAGGGTTTACATCGGAGCGCTTGACGAGAAAAGCGGCTGCTGCGGTTCAAAGCATAATCTGATATATGATTTTTTTAAAAAGACCGAAGTTTATCACGGCATATGCGAAGACGAATGTAAAAAACTTCTGACAGCTTTTTTTAAGGAAAAAAGATAATATAAAACAAATTTTAGCATAATTATTAGTGAAAGGAATGATAATTATGCTAAAAAAGCTAACGGCGATTATTCTTACTTTTACTTTATGCTTTTCTCTAGTTACTGTTTGTGCAGATGAAGGTGCACCGGAGCTTAAATCACCGTCTGCGGTGCTTATCGAATTAAATTCGGGACGTGTGCTTTTTGAAAAAAACGCTCATGATGTACTGCCGCCGGCAAGTGTTACAAAGGTTATGACAATGCTTCTTATAATGGAGGCGATCGACGAAGGAAAACTCAGTTTTGACGATATGGTTGTGGGCAGTGCAAGGGCAAAGTCTATGGGCGGTTCAACGATTTTTCTTGAAGAAGGCGAGCAGCTCAGTGTGCACGATATGTTAAAAGGCATTGCGGTTGCCTCAGGAAACGATGCATCGGTTGCAATGGCTGAACACATTGCAGGAAGCGTTGAGGCATTTGTTGAACTGATGAATAAAAAAGCATATGAGCTTGGAATGAAGGACACAAACTTTGTGAACTGCAACGGTCTTGATGACGACAGCGTGTATAACACAACATCGGCTTACGATATTGCGCTTATGAGCAGAGAACTTATGCTTAAGCATCCGAAAATCAAGGAATTTACAACAATATGGATGGATTCTTTAAGAAATGGTAAGTTTTCGCTTGCAAATACAAATAAACTCATAAGATTTTATGAAGGCGCCACAGGTCTTAAAACAGGTTCGACAAGCAAAGCGAAAAACTGTTTAAGCGCTACTGCCGAAAGAAACGGGCTAAGCCTTGTTGCAGTCATAATGAAAGCGCCTACTTCAAAAGACAGATTTGCCGATGCGTCAAAGCTTTTAAATTATGGTTTCGGCGCTTATAAAGCGGAAAGTATTTTAAAAAAAGACGAAAAATATACTTCCGTAAAAGTTGCAAAGGGCGAGAAAAACGAAGTAAGTGTTGCGCCGAATGATGATTACGTATATTTATCCAAAAAAACAGAGTCGCAAAAAATTACGGTAAAAGCGATTATTGAAAACATATATGAAGCGCCGATAGAAAAAGGCGGCAATGCCGGAACGGCGCAAATCTTTGAAGGTGACAAAAAAATAGCCGAAGTAAATCTTGTGTTTTGCGAAAGCGTAAACAGAAAGAATCTGTTTAGTGTTTATTCGGGCGCACTTAATAAATGGCTGGGAGGAATAGATTAGACTATGAATACAAAAGAAATTAAAATCGGCAATGTAAAAATCGGGGGCGGCAACAGTGTTTCTATTCAGTCTATGGCAAACGTTAAAACCGCCGATTATGAAAAATGCATTGAGCAGATTAATAAGCTAACGGCGGCAGGATGCAACATAATACGTGTTGCGGTTCCCGACGAGGAAAGTGCCAAAGCAATATCAAAAATCAAAGCCAAAATCTCAATTCCGCTTGTTGCAGATATTCATTTTGATTACCGTCTTGCACTTGAATCAATTGAAAACGGCGTTGACAAAATCCGTATTAATCCGGGCAATATCGGCAGCGAAGAAGGAATAAAACTTCTTTGCGATAAAGCAAGAGAATACAAAATCCCCATAAGAATCGGTGTTAACAGCGGAAGCATAGAAAAAGATATTTTAAAAAAATATTCTCATCCCACTTCCGAGGCAATGATAGAAAGTGCAAAGCGCCATGTTGACATTTTAAATAAATTTGATTTTGACGATATCGTTATTTCATTAAAAGCGTCAAATGTAAAAAACACAATTGATGTTTACCGTCTTGCGGCGAAAACTTTTAAATATCCGCTTCATTTGGGTGTTACCGAGGCAGGAACTTATCTTGCCGGAACGGTAAAATCTTCAATCGCTCTCGGCACGCTTTTGTCGGAGGGGATAGGCGACACAATCAGGGTTTCGCTTACGGACGACCCGATAAATGAAGTATATGTCGGACGTGAAATTCTAAAATCGCTCGGCATGCTTAAAAATGCGCCGTATATGGTGTCATGCCCGACGTGTGCAAGATGTAACATAAACCTTATCAGTCTTGCAAAAAAGGTTGAAGAATACTTAAAAGACGTAAATAAACCGATTACCGTTGCGGTTAT
>CABUQL010000274.1 GCA_902493665.1 uncultured Eubacteriales bacterium | reverse complement strand
AGAAGCGACTGTATCAATCTTTATTCCGAGTTTTTCGAGTGCATCGGCCTGAGCAACCGTTCTCGGAAATCCGTCGAGAATGAATCCGTTTTTGCAGTCGTCCTCTTTAAGGCGGTTCTTAATTATTTCGATTACAATGTCATCAGAAACAAGCTTTCCGCTTTCAATAATGGACTTAACTTTATTGCCGAGTTCACTTCCGCTTTTTATTGACTCACGAATTATCGCACCTGTTGAAATTGTAGGAATATTAAGCTTTTTGCTGATTATTTCAGCCTGTGTGCCTTTTCCTGCTCCGGGTGCGCCCAACAAAATAAGTTTCATTAATAATCCACCTTTAATATTTTTTATTGTGAATACAACAAGGTTTCATTTTGCAAAACCGCAATCGGTTATGATTTTATTCCAAGAAACCTTTATAGTGTCTCATAAGCATCTGAGATTCAATCTGTCTTACAGTTTCAAGTGCAACACCGACCAAGATGAGGAGTGATGTTCCGCCGATTGAAATACTGAATCCGATGTATTTGCCGAGAATAATAGGAAGAACTGCGATAATTCCGAGGAAGAACGCACCTGCCAATGTTACTCTTGTCAATACTCTGTTTATGAAATCACTTGTCGGTTTACCCGGTCTGATTCCCGGTACAAAACCGCCGTTCTTCTTCATATTATTGGCAATTTCAATAGGATTAAACTGAATTGCTGTATAGAAATATGTGAAGAATATGATTAAGAGGAAGTATATTATTATATACAACCATGAATTTGAATTTATCCAATTCCACTGCTTGCCCATCAAAGCACCGAGTGTCTGCGGGAATGTCATAATTGACATAGCGAAGATAATCGGAATAACGCCTGCCATAGCAACCTTAATCGGAATATGTGTGCTCTGACCGCCGTACATTTTTCTTCCAACCATTCTCTTAGCATACTGTACTGAAATTCTTCTTTCCGCATTGTCCATAAATACAACAAATAGGATTGAGAAAACAGAAACAAGAACGATTGCTGCAAAAGCAACAACTGTTTTTGTATCGCCGCCGTTTACAACGAGATTTTTAACAAGTGAATAAACGGTTACCGGAAGTCTTGAAACGATACCTGCAAAGATAAGAATTGAAATACCGTTTCCAACGCCGTACTCTGTAATCTGCTCGCCGAGCCACATAAGAAACGCAGTACCTGCAGTAAATGTGAGAGTAATTGTTACATATGACCAAAATCCGGGATTTGTAACAGCTCCTTTAAGTCCGAAGTACAAGCCTGTAGCCTGAATAAACGCAAGAATTACCGTTAAATATCTTGTCCAGGCAGCAAGTTTCTTTCTGCCTTCTTCGCCTTCTTTAGCAAGTCTTTCGAGTGCCGGAATTGCGACAGTCAAAAGCTGAATAATAATTGATGAATTGATATATGGGGTAATGCTCATCGCAAAAATTGTTGCGTTACTGAACGCACCGCCCGAAAAAGCATCCAACAATCCGAAGAAGTTGTTGCCGTCACCAACCAAATTCTTTAATACTGAATTGTTCAAACCGGGAACAGGAATGAATGTTCCCAATCTGAACACAGCAATCATTAAAAGTGTGAATAGTATTTTTTTCCTGAGGTCGGGGATTTTCCAAGCATTTCTTAAAGTCTGGAACACCTTACATCACCTCAGCCTTTCCACCGGCAGCTTCAATCTTCTGTTTAGCCGACTCGGTAAATTTATGTGCTTTAACGGTAAGTTTTACATTTAATTCTCCGTTACCCAAAACCTTTACACCGTCACACACTTTTTTTATTACACCTGCTTCTTTAAGTGCAGCTGCATCAACAACAGCTCCGGAAGCAAACTTATTTAAATCTGAAATCTTAACTTCAGCATATTCCTTTGCGAAGATATTTGTAAATCCGCGTTTAGGAAGTCTTCTGTAAATAGGCATCTGTCCGCCTTCAAAGCCGACTCTTACACCGCCGCCGCTTCTTGCGTTCTGACCTTTATGTCCGCGTCCGGATGTTTTTCCGCTTCCCGAACCATGACCTCTGCCGACACGCTTTCTGCTTTTTACAGAACCTTCAACGGGTGCTAAATCAAACAATTTCATTGTAAGACACCTCCTTTTATATTTATATTTCCTCGATAGTAACCAAGTGTTTTACTTTGTTGACCATACCTCTTATCTGAGGACAATCTTCGTGTATTTTTTCATCTCTGATCTTTTTAAGACCAAGAGCCGCAACAGTTGCAATCTGGTCTTTCTTGCATCCGATAAAGCTCTTTTTGAGAGTTACTTTAACCTTTGCCATTTTATTTTCCTCCTGCAATATTTTTTAAACCGTTAACCTAATATTTCGTCAACCGACTTGCCTCTTGCCTTTGCAACATCTTCAACGACCATAAGATTTTTAAGTCCCGAGATTGTTGCATTAACCATATTGCGGGGATTGTTTGAACGCAAGGATTTTGTTCTGATGTTTTTGATTCCGGCAAGCTCGAGCACCGCTCTTACACCGCCGCC
>CABUQL010000273.1 GCA_902493665.1 uncultured Eubacteriales bacterium | reverse complement strand
GACGGCGGAGAAATTGCGGTCGGATGGTATCCCAATTTTAACTTGAATTTATCTGCCGGTGTAAACTTTATGCAGATTATGCAGGGACGCTTTACCATAACGGCGGCAGCAGGCAGCGATACGGCGGATTTTGTTCAGTTTGTTTTAAACGTTGCCATAGGACTTCCGAAATACATTCCTATAGTCGGCGGTATGGAACTTGCATCTGCAGAGCTCGGAGGCGGCAGCCAAAAGGTTTGGGGCAGTGTTGAAATGCTTAGCCTTATAAAAGTCGGATTTACATATTACTGGGGCGGAAGCATTGAATTTACGCACGGAAGCGTCGGCGGAAATGAAAACTTTGAAACGATGTCATCAGGCGATAACGAAGCCGTAAAAAGAACAAAAAAACTTTTTAACAGTATGCTTTCACCTGTCGAAGTCGGAAAAGACGCATCTTCCGGAGAAACGCAGTTTGCATCCGTCGGCTCAAATCTTTCATACAGTGCGGCAAGCAAAGCCGTTTCGGATTTTGACGGGGTAATTAAAAACCTTTCGGATTCAAGCTATGAAACCGCAAGTATTGAAAACGGAAAAACCGAAGTACTCACAAACAGCGACAGAACAAAACATCTTATAAGCTTTGGCGAAAAGTGCGATTATTTGCTTTCAGTAAGCCCTGTCAAAGAAGGAGAAAAAATTTCAACAGACAGTATGAAAAAAGCAATGACAGTAAAAAAAGACGGCAAAGCATATGATTTAAGATACTATACCTCACCGGGTCACGGCGCATCCGATGACGAAAAAACGGCGGCGCTTAAAAACGCAAATGTCAATGTTTTGGAAAATGCGGCATACATTGCAATACCAAAGAGCGATACAGACAAGCAGCTTCTTGTGGAATTTAGCGATAACAATGCTTATGACATAAGCGTTATAAAGGTAAATCCGATAAGTGAGCTTACTTCATACAGTGCACAGTTAAACGGAAACGTTATGACTGTTAACTGGGACGGGGAAAACATAAGCGACAGTGCGAAAATTATAATTTCAGTATATGACGGCGATGCGCAAAACGAAATCGTGTTAAATGAAAATGAAATTTTGGCAAAATCAAAAACCGCAAATGTTACTGTTCCCGATAAAACATCGAGCGGAAAATACAATGTTAAAATTACGCTGAGCGATGAAGACAAGTGTTACAAAAGTTACAATGCCGGAACGGTTGATTTTGTAAACACTAATGCGCCGGGAGCTGCGGAAAACGTAACAATTAAAAACTGCGGTGACGACAAACTTAAAATCAGCGTTGATACAAACGAAAAAGATTTTGACGGATATCTTGTTGAAGTTTATGAAGACGGAAAGCTTTATGACACAGGCCTGTATTTTGGCAAAGACGAAGAAATTATTGTCGGCGGAAGATATGAAATTCCCGTTATGGACGAAAATCAAAAACCGACGGGAAAAAGCGTTATTGCAGGATACACTCCCGGCAAAAAATACAGTGCAAAGGTAAGACTGTGCAATGTTTTGGAAGAAAACGGCGAAAAAATCTATCATTGCAATGCGTATAAAACATCTTTGCAGGAAGAGCTTAGAGCGTCAACAAAGCCTGAAACAGAAATAGAATATGATAAAGAAAATAAAGCAATTAAAATAACGTCCGACGTGCCGGTAAGCGGCGAATTATATATCAATCAGCGCACAAAAGACAACGAGTGGTATAAAATCTCGGATAAAAACACACAAATCTTTAAAAACGTTAATCTTTCTGACGGCGAATACACTGTTGAGTTTTTTGCCGAAGATGAAGACGGCGACCATGCAATTGTCAAAAAAATAATAAGCATTGATACCGCACCGCCCGTAATTATGCTTTCGTCACCAAACAACGGGGGACTTTTTGAAGGCGGCAGTATAAATATTACGGCAACGGCAGACGAGGACGCAAATTACGTATTTAAGATTAACGGAAATAACGTTTTGCCGAATGAAAAAGATATTTTTGCAAACAATTTGCTAAACTGTACGCTCAATTTGGGCGACGCAAAAAATCTTGCAAAAATCAATCTTGAAATTATAGCGTCGGACGAATCAGGAAATGAAACCGTTAAAAGAATTGTTTTGACAAACAAAAAGCTCTCTAAAATATCATCAATAAACATTTTAAGCGACGATAAAGAGATTGTTGACGGAAAGCTTTTGCTCAGCGAGGGAGAAACCGCAAATCTGAAAATTTTCGGAAATATAGAAGGTACAAATGATAAAATCGATATTACCGAAGGTGCGGGCGTTGCGCTTGAAATAAACGGCGGAACGTCGTCAGAGCTTAGCGGAACGAGCGTAACTTCCAAAAATGTCGGACAGTCGCTTGTGCATGCGTCGTTTGCTCTTGGCGGAAACGATTTTCTGCACGACGGTGTTGTAATTGAAACGTTGGATAAAGCTCTTATTTACACTGCTTTGGAGGAGGTTATATCTGAAGCTAAAGGAATAGAAAACAAAGGCTATACCGATTCAAGCTGGAATAATCTTTTAGAGATAATTAAAGG
>CABUQL010000272.1 GCA_902493665.1 uncultured Eubacteriales bacterium | reverse complement strand
GCGGTTATGATAAGAAGAGCTGCGTCACTTTGCGGAATAAACGGAAATTACGGAGAAAATGAAATACGAGACGTTTTGTCGGCATTTGCCGATTATAAAGACATAAACGGTTGGGCGGAAGAGTCGCTCGCATTTTGCTATGATAAAAAAATACTTTTAGATGATGACATCTTAATAAATCCGAAATCTTTTGTAACAAGAAGCGAAATTGCAAAAATGCTTTATAACTTGCTTGAAAAATCAAAACTTTTGTAGGAGAAAAGTATGAACGGCATAAATTTTAAAAAACACTTAAAAATCGTAATAATATGCGTTTTTGCACTTACAGTTCTTGCAATATCTTTTTTTTGCGGAGCGCCTTCTTCTGATAATGTGCAAAAAAATCCCGATATGCCTCAAAGCACGGTTTTAGATAAATCAAAAGAAAATCCCGAAAAAACAAAAGAAGAAATATCACAGGAAGACACCGAAAAAAACAGCGTCTTAAAAAATGACAACGATAAGAAAAATCAGTCTGCACAAAACGTGAAAACAAATAATGCAGATTCTTCGGATAAAAATTCCGGCAAAGATGCGCAAAACGGAAAAAATGCACAAAAAAGCGGTCAAGACGGAAAAAATACAGGCAGCAATGCTGCTCAAAACGGCGTAAAAAGCAGCGATATAACCAAAAACGATAACAAGGAAAAAACGTGCACAATCAGCATAAGATGTGACACAATTTTAAAAAATATGTCATCTCTTACACCTGAAAAACAGGCAATAATTCCGAAAAACGGAGTTGTGATTTCGGAAACAAAAGCAGATTTTCATGAGGGCGAAACGGTGTTTAACGTGCTTCTTCGCGAAACAAAAAAGCATAAAATTCATTTTGAGTTTTCAAAAACCCCCGTCTACCAAAGCGCTTACATAGAAGGAATTGCAAACATTTACGAGTATGATGCCGGCGAGCTTTCGGGCTGGATGTATAAGGTTAACGGTGTGTTCCCGAACATGGGGTGTTCACGTTATGTTCTTTCGGACGGCGACAAAATTGAATGGGTCTACACATGCGATTTGGGAAAAGATGTAGGCGGATATTTTAAATCGGGCGGTGGTCAGAAAGATGAATGAGTTTAAAAACTATCACCCGTTTGTTTTGTTTTTTTACTTTTTGTCGGTAATATCGTTTTCAATGTTTTTGCTAAACCCGGTCTGCGTTGCAATAAGCCTTTTTTCATCGCTTGCATATGCGCTCATTTTGGGTGGAAAAAAGACTTTAAAATTTTCTCTCTTGTGTATTCTTCCTATTGTTTTGATTTCTGCGGTTGTAAATCCGCTGTTTAACCACAGAGGAGTCACAATTTTGCGGTATTTTCCAAACGGAAATCCGCTCACTTTCGAATCGATACTTTACGGAATTATATCATCGGCGATGCTTGCAAGCGTAATATTCTTTTTTTCATGCGTAAATAAAATAATGACAAGCGATAAAATAGTATATCTTTTCGGCAAAATGACGCCTCACCTTGCACTTTTAATCTCAATGACGCTAAGATTTGTGCCGAGGTTTAAAAAAACAATAAGCGATATATCTTTATCGCAAAAGGCTTTTGGCGGAAATGATGGCAGAAAAGGCGTCTTTAAAAACCTTAAAAACAGTGTAAAAATTCTTTCGGCGGCAATATCGCTTACATTTGAAAATGCCGTTGAAACATCGGACAGTATGAAGAGCAGGGGATACGGCAGCGGCAAGAGGACGTCGTTTTCAAATATTGTTTTTGAAAAAAGAGATGCATTTGCGCTTGCATTTTTAATTATAGCGTCAGTTTGCATTTTGACGGCATGTGTTTTTAAAGTTTTAAGTTTCAGCTATTTTCCTTTTTTATCAAAAATAAGTTTTGATTTTTTAAACACTTCGGTTTATGTGCTTTATTTTTTGCTTTGTGCATTTCCGATTTTTGCAGGAATTAAGGGGGAGATAATGTGGAAGAAATCAAAATAGAAAATCTGGCATTTTCATATCCCGAAAGTGATTTTTTTGCTCTTTCAAACGTCAATCTTTCTTTTAAAAAGGGAAAGTTTTATTTGATTTGCGGAAAATCAGGCTGCGGAAAATCAACGCTTTTGCGTCTTATTAAAAATTCAAATGCGCCTTTCGGCAAAAAAAACGGAAATATTTATTTTGAAGGAAGAAATGCCGAAACGCTTTCCGAAAGGGAACAAGCGGAAAAAATCGGTTTTGTGTATCAGAATCCCGATAACCAAATTGTATGCGACAAAGTTTGGCACGAGCTTGCTTTCGGTCTTGAAAGTCTTTCGTATCCAAAAAACGAAATACGTATGCGTGTTTGCGAAATGGCATCGTTTTTCGGTATGCAGGATTGGTTTTATGATGATGTGTCGCATCTTTCGGGCGGTCAGAAGCAGCTTTTAAATCTCGCCTCGGTTTTGGTAATGCGCCCGTCCGTTCTTATTCTCGATGAGCCTACAAGTATGCTTGATCCGATTGCCGCACACGATTTTATTGAAACCGTTTTAAGGATTAATAAAGAA
>CABUQL010000271.1 GCA_902493665.1 uncultured Eubacteriales bacterium | reverse complement strand
TACCGAAAAGGTTGTGTCGGAGTGTCTTGACAGAGTCGGCGCGGGACACAGGGTTTATCTTGATATAAAAAACAAAAAGTGGATTTACGAAATGTATATGGGAAACGAAAACAATCCGCTTATTATATCATCGCCGAATAAAAATGCCTACAATGACGCATACACCGAGGATTTGCAGGATTATGTAAACGGAGGCTGGTACGAAAGCTACAGTATCGGCGATGGCGGTGAGAGCGAGTGGAAATGCATTGAATCGCCGAAAAAAGGAATATACAAATGGATAGGCGTGCTCGGCGGTGACAGTGAAAGTGAGGCCCGGTCGAGTCTTGATTCAAAAAAATGGGAAAAGGAAATTTACCTTGACACAAACGGCATAGAGTACGGCACGGACTTTAATCTCGGCGATACCGTGAGAGTTCAGGTGTGTTTCGGAAATTTCAAAAAAACACTTTCAAAAAAAATTAAGAGTGTAGAAATTATAACCGAAAACGGCATCACATCGCAGCAGCCGATGTTTTATTAATTGACGAAAGGAGATTTTTATGGGATATAAATTCAGCTTTGCGGACGATACATTATACAGCGCCGAAGACATTAACAACATTACAAAAAGACTTGTTTCAAAAGGAGTCGCAGACAGTTTTGCCGACGGAGTTGCATATAATGTTACTCAGCTTAACAATATAACAAAAACGCTCGGAAACAAAGGCGTTGTTCCTGAAGACAACACAACGCTTAAAGTTGTAAAGACAGATGACGGAAACATTAAAATAATGCCCGGAAGTGCCTTTATGGAAAGCGGTGCAGTGTTTACCTGCGACAGTGACGGATATGTTTTTGCAGAAATGCCGACGGGCGATAATTACGTTTACATAGAGGACAACGAAGCTCTTAACGCGATAAGACCCGTTATGTCATCATCGCTTCCCGTATCTTACGATTATGTTCTTCTTGCGCTTGTTTCATATGACGGAAAAATAACGGATAAAAGAACGTATGCCAAAGGCAAGCTCCCGGGATATATGAGTGATTTTAATATGCCGGTAAGAAAAACATTAATTGTAGACGGCATTGGCGAATACGAAATAGACGTTGAAAGAAGTATGATAAATGCGGTTATGATTGTTGAAAACTATAACAAGTTTAATGATTCCGACATAGATTCCGTTACAATATGGAATAAATATGACAATAAATATTTGTGCCGGACTTGTTACAGCAGTGATTTCAGGGTTATTGACGACAAGTTTTACATTTTACCTCATTACACCGGAACAGAATATATGGCAACGGCTTCGCTTGAGTTTTCGGACGGCAAGCTTAAAATAACCGTAGCAAACAAATCAGGCATTACAGCAGCGCCCAGAACACGTCTTGAAATAACTGTGTTTTAAAAATTTGTTGACTATTTTTGAAAAAAATAATATAATTAAATAAAAAAAGGGGCGGTTATCATGCGAAAAAACATCATCACAATAAGCAGACAATTTGCAAGCGGCGGTCATGAAATCGGAAAGATGGTTGCCGATAAACTCGGAATAGATTTTTACGATAAGGAAATTATATCAATCGTTGCTAAGAAAAGCGGATATTCTGTTGAATTTGTTGAAGAAACGGGCGAACTTGTAAGCCATAGCCTTCTTTTTAATATTGCGGCAGGTTCAATGTTCGGGTCGCAAGGATTTAACGGCGAGCTTCCGATAGGCGATAAGGTTTATGTTGCGCAGTATAACGTTATACAGGATATTGCAAAAAAAGGTCCGTGCGTTATAGTGGGACGCGGTGCCGATTATATTCTGCGTGAAAGAGATGACTGCTTTAACGTATTTATCCATGCCGATATGACATTCAGAAAAAATCTTGCGCTTAAGAGCGATGCATATTCAATCAGTGAAAAAAATATTGAAAAAGAAATTTTAAAGCGTGATAAAAGACGTGCGGCGCATTATAATCATTATACTTCAAATGTCTGGGGCGCATCGGAGAATTATGATATTACTCTTAACAGTGCAAGTATAGGAATTGAAAAGTGTGCCGATGCAATCGTAAGCCTTGTAAAATAATTTAATTATATTAAAAAACAGAGTATAAAAAGACCGTTTCCGGCAAATCGGAAACGGTCTTTAAAAATGTTTTCCTCAGCACCGGAGAATCGAACACAACATGCTTCTAATTTACCAAATTCCCGTTTTTTCGCCTTGTCAGCCTTGAAAGGCACAAAGCCTTTCTGCGACACTGCGCAGCAAAAAAACAAAAAACGGAGCAAAGAAAAACTTTGCTCCGTTTGTGGAGGAGAGGATGGGATTCGAACCCACGGTACGCTATAAACGTACACAGCATTTCCAATGCTGCGCCTTAAACCATCTCGACCACCTCTCCGTACTTTACAAGGTGACAAAACCGTTTTGCCGTAATGCAAATTAAAAAATAAAAATAGTAAAATCGACAAGATTATTTAAAACCTTGTCGATTTTGGTGACCCGTAGGGGAATCGAACCCCTGTTACCGCCGTGAAAGGGCGGTGTCTTAACCGCTTGA
>CABUQL010000270.1 GCA_902493665.1 uncultured Eubacteriales bacterium | reverse complement strand
CTGTGCTTAATTTTCAGTGTCTTAGCAGTTAGCAGAAGAGTTTCGTAAATATTTGCAGTTATTTAAAATTATATGAAAGGAGCAAAATAATGGATTTTTCAAAAACCATTGCGGCGGTTTCTACCCCCAGAGGCGTCGGCGGAATCGCAATAATCAGAATGAGCGGAAAAGACGCCGTTGCAATCTGCGATAAGGTTTACAAAGGAAAACAAAAGCTTTGCGATGTGAAATCTCATACGATAAATTACGGGCATATAATCGATGAAAACCAAAAGCCTTTGGACGAGGTTATGGTATCCGTTATGCGTGCTCCTCACACATATACAAAAGAAGATGTTGTTGAAATCAACTGCCACGGAAGCGTGTTCGGTGCTGAAAAAATTCTTGAAATTCTTCTTAAAAACGGTGCGTATCTTGCCGAGGCAGGCGAATTTACAAAGCGCGCGTTTTTAAACGGCAGAATTGACTTGTGCGAAGCTGAGGCTGTAATAGATATCATCAATTCAAAAACAGACCTTGCGCATACTGTTTCGGTTAATCAGCTCGGCGGAGCGCTTTCGGAAAAAATAAACGAAATAAGAAACGACCTTCTTTCGCTTATAGCAAACTTGTGTGCATCCCTTGATTTTCCCGAAGAAGGACTTGAACCGCTTTCACAGGAAGAATTTTTCGATTTGCTTAAAAATGCAGCCAAAAAGACCGAAAATCTTATTGCCGGCGCAAATAACGGCAAGGTGATAAGAGACGGAATAAGTACGGCGATTGTCGGAAAACCGAATGTTGGAAAATCATCTCTTTTAAATCTTATGTGCGGAGATGAGCGTGCAATTGTAACTGAAATTGAGGGAACAACGAGAGATTTAATCGAAGAATATGTCAGCATCGGCGACGTTACATTAAAGCTCTGCGACACTGCCGGAATAAGACAAACGGGCGATGTAATTGAGGCAATGGGCGTTGAAAAATCGAAAAAACTCATTTCGGATTCTCAGCTTGTGATATTTATGCTTGATTCTTCCCGAAGCGAAGATGAAAACGACAGAGAAATTGCAAATCTTTTAAAAGGCAAAAACACAATTGTGCTTTTAAACAAAACGGATAAAGCAAAAAACGAATCAATGCAAAAATTTGCAAGCGGATTTGAAAATGTTATTGAATTTTCCGTAACGGAGAAAAAAGGCGTTAAAACGCTTTTTGATATGATTAAAAAGATGTTTAACTTAGGCGAGATTATTAACGATTTCGGAGCTGCGGTTATAAATGAGCGTCATAAAGAGGCTCTTATTAAGGCGTATGAATCTTTAAAAAGTGCGGTTGAAACGGTCGAAGGCGGACTCCCCGTTGATATGACAAGTGTTGATATTGAAAATGCGATATCGCATCTCGGGGAAATTACCGGACTCACCGTAAGCGAAGAAATTGTTGACAGAATTTTTCATGAATTCTGCGTAGGCAAATAATTTTTGAAAAGAAAAAAATCTCTTATCATTCCTTGCCCTGCAGATAAGAGAAAATTCATTATTACATTATGTCGATGCAGGGCGGCGGAATGGAGATTTTTATGTATAATGCCGGCGAATATGATGTTGCCGTTATAGGCGGCGGACATGCAGGCTGCGAGGCGGCGCTTGCCTCGGCAAGGCTTGGAATGAAAACAATAATGTTTGCCATTAATCTTGATACAATAGCAAATATGGCATGCAATCCCTGCATAGGCGGAACGGCAAAGGGGCATCTTGTGCGTGAAATCGACGCTCTCGGCGGCGAAATGGGAAAAGTTGCGGACAAAACTTTTATCCAGTCGAGAATTCTTAACAAAGGCAAAGGTCCTGCCGTCTACTCTTTAAGAGTTCAATCCGACAGACGTGCTTACCAGCAGGAAATGAAAAAGCGTCTTGAAAAACAGAAAAATCTTGATATTAAACAGTGCGAAATAGTTGATATTGAATTTAATGACGATAAAAGCGTAAAAGCCGTTGTAACGCATCTCGGTGCGAGATATTTAACAAAAGCCGTTATAATTTCAACCGGAACATTTTTAAAAGGCAAGGTTATTGTCGGCGATGTAAGCTACGAAAGCGGCCCGGACGGTGTTTTTCCGGCATCAAAGCTTTCTGCGTCGCTTATAAAAAACGGCATAGAACTTATGAGATTTAAAACGGGAACGCCTGCGAGAATAAATGCAAACAGTGTTGATTTTTCAAAAATGGAACCGCAAAAAGGCGATGACGACATAACTCCGTTTTCATTTGAAACAAAAGACACGGGCGAAAACAAAGTTATGTGTTATCTTACTTATACAAACGAGAAAACGCATAACATCATAAAAGAAAACCTTCACCGTTCGCCTCTTTACAGCGGAATGATTGAAGGCATAGGCCCCAGATACTGCCCGTCAATTGAAGATAAAATAGTAAGGTTTAAAGATAAAGAACGCCACCAGATTTTTATTGAGCCTATGGGTCTTGAAACTGATGAGCTTTATATTCAGGGGTTTTCTTCAAGTCTTCCGGAGGACGTTCAGATCCAAATGATTCATACGCTTCCCGGACTTGAAAATGCCAAAATGATGAGAACGGC
>CABUQL010000269.1 GCA_902493665.1 uncultured Eubacteriales bacterium | reverse complement strand
TTCAACAGAGCAGGATCACACAACAGGCAGCGGAAAATCACTTAAAATTGACGGAAGAACCCAGTATTACAACAGAATTAAAATTGTTGATATGTTCCCGGCTGACTTTGTCGGCAAAAAAGTTGTTGTAAGCGCATATGTTTATTATGTTGATACTGACGCAGACTTGAGAATTGGTTCTTACAGTGAAACAGGTACCGAATTTTCAGGCTTGCCTGCCGAATTTGAAAAATTTGATATCCCCAAAAACACATGGACAAAAGTTGAATTTGAAGTTGTTCACGAAAAAGAAATTGCAACAATGCTCGGAATCGACCAGTCAAACGACAAAAAAGGCGTTGTTACAACAATGTATATAGATGATGTTTCAGTTAAACTTAAAGAAACATCGCCTTCGCAGGGCGGAGAAATTAAAAATTACGAAGGTCACAGACCTGTTCCGACATCATTTACAAAATCAAAAAAATTAGACGATCTTATATATTACGAAGAAGACAAAGATGTAAATGAGATTTTAAAATCACTTCCCGAAGGCGAAGTTATGGTTACTCCCGATGAGTTTTTGCAGGGAACGCTTAAAGGCGCTTCTAAATACGGAAAAGAAGAAGTTGTTGACGTTTCGGGTCAAAATTTTACAAAAGCCGTAAAAATAACGGTAGACCAAAAAACTAAGACTATTTACGATATCCAGCACGAAATAGACGTAAAAAAAGTTTTTGAAACAAACGATGTGTGCGTTCTTACCGCATATGTAAGACTTATATCGGGCGGTGACAACGACACAAACACCGGAGAGATTCAGTTTGTTCTTGAAAACAAAACAACATATACTAAAACCTTGCAGGCAAACGCAAAATTTACAAATGAATGGACGTTTGTTTATCTTCCGTTTAAAGTGAACAGCAAGCTCGGCGACTCATCGCATGTTACAATTCGTGTGGGTCAATGTGCTCAGGTTATTGAAATTGCGGACGTTACAGTTAAAAATTACAAAAAAGCAGTTGACATTAACAATATCGCAGTTGAGGCAACTTACAAAGGCAGTGAAAAGGATGCTCAGTGGAGAAAAGACGCACTTGACAGAATTGAAAAAATAAGAAAAGGCGATTTTAAGCTTGTTATAAAAGATGAAAACGGAAATGTTATCCCCAATGCCGATGTTAAAATCGATATGACGGAACACGAGTTTCAGTGGGGTACTGCAGTTAACGGAAGTGTTATTTCAGATGATGACACGGGAAAAATATACAGAGAAAATCTTATAAAATACTTCAACGGCGCAGTGCTTGAAAATAATCACAAATGGTACGTTTATGAGCAGGATGAAGCAAAAACAAGACTTATGGTTGACACACTTAAAAATATGGGAATCAAGTATTTGAGAGGTCACTGCCTTGTTTGGGACAAAGCTTATTATGAAGGAAACACAAGTGTGCCCAAACGTCTCGGCGACGCAATTGCCGCAAAAGATCTTGAAAAAGCACAGGGATATATAAAAGAACATATCTTTAAAATTACAAAGGAATATCAAAACGAGCTTTGCGATTGGGACGTTTCAAACGAACTTTTCAGAAGCGACACGGATATGCGTTATGTTTTCGGAAACAAAATCGTTGCAGATTGGTATAAGTGGGCAAACGAGGCAAACAGCGGTGCAAAGCTTTATATGAACGAGCATAAAATTGTCGGAACGGATAATTATCTTGACGACCTTATTCCGCTTATAAAAGAGCTTCAGTCATACGGCGCAAAGTGGGACGGAATCGGCGTTCAGGCACATTTTTCACATGCATGCGATCCTATGGCATTTTACAAGCAGCTTGATATTTTATCGGAGTATGCCGATGAGCTTAAAATTACGGAATTTGACTTCCAGACTTTTGACCAGAATCTTCATGCAAACTTTGTAAGAGATTTTCTTATAACAATATTCAGTCATGAAAAAATACAAGGTTTCTTCTGTTGGGGATTTAAAGACGGAGATATTGCGAAATATCTTTTGTTTGATAAAAGCTGGCACAGAAAGAAAGCCGCAGACCAGTTTGAAGACCTTGTTTACAACAAATGGTGGACAAGAGAGTCGGGCAAAACAGATGCAAACGGCGAATATACACTCCGCGGATTCTACGGCGATTACGATATAACAGTTACAGTAAACGGTCAGACAAAAACCGTAAACGTTCCGCTTTACAAAGCGAACGAAGGAACGGTTGAAGTAATTGTAAAATAAGATTTATTTGGGAAAACAAAAAATCAAATTAAAAACGGACGCATATGCGTCCGTTTTTGTGTTTAATAAAAAAAGTGTTTTGATACAGGTAAGTCAAATCCGATATGTTTTTTAAAAGTCAAATTCATTATAATGCTGCATCTAAATTCTTTTCATTTTTTATATCAAGATAAAAGTTTGTAACGGTTGCCGTTACGTAAGGAGCAACCCAGATATAAGCAATTCCGCATGTTATTGCACTCAAAAGATACCATCCGAAAAAACTTAAATACAAAACAAAAAGGTCTGCTTTTTTGCCGTCCATAAGTCTCTTGCTTTCTCTTATTGCGTCCATAGCCGACATATCGGGATTTTC
>CABUQL010000268.1 GCA_902493665.1 uncultured Eubacteriales bacterium | reverse complement strand
CTTTTAATTGATACTTACAACGTTTTAAAATCGGGGCTTCCAAATGCAATCAAAGTTTTTAAAGACGTGCTTTTGCCGATGGGCAAAAGACCTAAGGGTGTAAGAATTGACAGCGGCGACATAACATATTTGAGCAAAAAAATAAGAAGGATTTTAGACAGTGAAGGTTTTTCGGACTGTCAGGTTGTAGCGTCAAATTCGCTTGACGAATACATTATCCGCGACCTTTTGGATCAAGGTGCAATGATAGATTCGTTCGGCGTCGGCGAAAGACTTATTACTTCAAGATCCGAGCCCGTTTTCGGCGGTGTATATAAGCTTTGTGCGGTTTATGACAAAGACGGAAACGAAATTCCGAAAATAAAGCTTTCGGAAAATGTTTCAAAAATTACAACACCGTGTGCAAAAGATTTATTCAGACTTTACGAAAAATCAACGGGCAAAGCCATTGCTGATGTTGTAACCCTTGAAGGCGAAATAATCGATGACGACAAAGAATATTTGCTCTTTGACCCCGAACACACATGGAAAAAGAAAACCGTTTCAGACTTTTACGCCGTTTCGCTTTTGGAAAAAATATTTGACAAAGGCAAGTGCATTTACACATATCCGACAATTAACGAAATCAAAGATTACTGCAAAGCGCAGACAGATACTCTTTGGGACGAAGTTAAACGTTTTGACAATCCGCACACTTTTTATGTTGATCTATCAGAAAAACTTTGGACTGTTAAAAATGAGCTTTTAAATACCAAACAGTAAACAAATAATAAACCAATAAAAATCAAGAAGCCGAAAGCAAAATACTGAAATTTTGCCTTCGGCTTTTTTGTGTGCAATTTCGGCAATCAAATGCCGTACTTTTCGTTTTCTCACACTTCAATGTAATATGGGCAGATATCTTCATAGCTTCCGTCTTTTAGTCTGAAGCCTTTTTTAATTGTTCCAAGCCCTATAAAACCCATTTTTTCATAAAGATGTCTTGCACTTTTGTTTGTTGCAACAACCGCATTAAACTGAAGCACTCCAAAGCCTATTTCACCGGCTTTTTTTATGCAATCACGCACCAGCGCTTCGCCGATATGCCTGCCTCTCGCATAAGACGCAACGGCATAGCTTGCATTTGAAATATGACCGCATCTTCCCACATTGTTTGGGTGAAGTATGTATAATCCCAAAATTTCTCCGCTTTTTTTATCTTCGGCAACACCGCAAAAGCTTTGACTTTCAAAAAAAGCTCTTGCCCCGTCTTCACCAAGACACTCCTCCTGAGGAAAAGCTATGCCCTCTTCAACTACTTCGTTCCATATTTCCATCATTTTATGAACGTCTTTATCTTCATATTTTCTTACCATGATATCCATTTTAAAACTCCTTCCGATGCATATTTAATTAAAAACGGACGCAAAATGCGCCCGTTTTTAATTAAATTATCATCAACCCGGAGGCCATCCGAGGTTTCTTCCGCCAAGCATATGAAAATGCATATGTCCGACGGTTTGTCCGCCGTCCTCGCCGCAATTGTTTACAATTCTGAATCCGTTTTTGTCGATTCCGAGTTTCTTTGCGATTTTAACTGCAGCGGCAAAAACATTGCCGACTATTTCGCTGTTTAAATCATTAATCTCAAGTGTTGAAGAAAAATGCTCTTTCGGAATAATCAAAACATGAACAGGTGCCTGAGGATTAAGGTCTTTAAACGATATAACCTTGTCGTCCTCGTAAACAATTTCCGAATTAATTTCTTTGTTTGCTATTTTACAAAAAATACAATCCGACATTATGCCACCTCTTTTTTTAAACAATTATTTTTTAATCATTTCGGCAACTATTTCATCAACTTTTGCAAGTGCATCGTCAATTTTCAATACATCTGAGCCGCCGCCCTGCGCCATATCTGGTTTTCCGCCGCCTCTGCCAGAGCAAATTGCGGAAACTTCTTTAATTATTTTTCCGCAGTGAACGCCTTTTTCAACTGCTTCTTTCATTGCCATTGCAACAAATGTGATTTTTCCGTCATCATTTGAAGCAAGTACGACAACACCGTCTTGCATCTGTGATTTTGCACTGTCCGCAAGCGCTTTAAGACCGTTTGCGTCAACACCGTCAAGCTGAGCGGTCAAAATGTTAACCTCGCCGAGATGCTTAATTCCGGTCATCATATTTTTGGTTCTGAGCATTGCAACTTTATTTCTGAATTCGTCTATACTCTTTTCAAGCTGTTTGTTTTCACTCATAACGCTTTCGGCTTTAATGTCAAGTTCGTTTAATCTGTTTGTTTTAAGAGCTGCAGCCGTTCTTTCAATAAGCGCATTTTTGTCGTTAATATAGTCAATAACACCTCTGCCGGTTACCGCTTCAATACGTCTTACACCCGAAGCGACACCGCTTTCGGAAATAATTTTAAACAATCCGCACTGTGCAGTGTTTTTAAGATGCGTTCCTCCGCAAAGCTCAATACTGAAATCACCCATTTTAACAACTCTTACAACACTTCCGTATTTTTCGCCGAAAAGTGCCATTGCGCCAAGCTTTTTAGCTTCATCTATCGGCATTTCGGTGCATGTAATGTCAAGTGCCGCAAAAATTT
>CABUQL010000267.1 GCA_902493665.1 uncultured Eubacteriales bacterium | reverse complement strand
TTTCTCTTGTCCACCACTTGTTGTAAACAAGGTCCTGCCATACGCTAAGCGCTGTTCTGGGATTAAAGTTTTTATCATAAAGAACCTTTGAATCGTTATTTCCGCCTGCATATCCCCACATAACAAATCCGTCCATATTTTCAATTGAAAATGCGGCAATCATTAAATCTCTTGTAAATGATGCCTGAAGTTCCCAGTCTTTTGTCGGAGCCTCAAAGCCGTATTCCGTAACCTTCATTCTCTTGCCCGTTGCGGCAATCTTGTTCCACCATATGAGCGTATCTTCAATTGAATTTGCCGTTGAATAATGCGACTGAAGTCCTACGCCGTCAAAATCAACACCGTTTGAAATAAGATCATTCACATAATCAACCATTTTCTGCCCCGATGTGTAGTCATTGTAATACAGCTGTGCACCGCTGTTTGTTGCTCTTGCGGCATCATACCACTCTTTAACCATTTTGAATCCGTATTTCGGGAAAATTCTCATATCATCTCTGTTTCCCTCATTAAATACGTCCCAATCGCCTATATAGTCCTTAAACTCGGGCATAATTTGTGCAATATGGTCACAGATTATTTTTTGCATCTGATCATATTTGTCAAAGTAATCGGGCAAATCATCGGGAAATGCGGTGTTAATTCCGTTGTTCACAGTTGCTTTATCCCACATCAGGCAGTGTCCTCTGAAATTTTTAATTCCGAGGTCTTTTGCCTGTTTGAAAATGTTTTTCGGAAGTTCGGGATCTTTTAAATATGCATTCCATTTAAGTGCGCTCTCCGTAACAATCGTATTGAAGTTTTCCGAAAGCGTTTTTCTGTAGTTTTTACCGTATTCCGTTTGCGAAAGAAGTCCGCCTCCGACTGCCGTTCCCCACTGGAAATCAGACTCATACATATTCACATCGACTTTTGCGTCGGGAATAATATTTCCCTGTGCGTCTTTTACGATAACATTTATAGTGCCTTTTCTTATTTTTTCAATTCTTTCCCATGCGTCTTTTCTCCACTGTGCATTTTTTTTAAGATATACGGGCATTGCGGAGTTTGTGGGAAGAGAAGAGATATCTACATTGTTTTCATAATTTGTAATTTCATATCCGCCTATTTCAAACTCCTGAATTTTATATCCGAGGCGGATTGAACCTGCAGTATATCCTTGTTTATATTTAAACGGGAAGTAAAACACAGTCCATGTCTGACTTGCATATGCATCTGTATTAACCGACTTATTGTACGGATCTTTTGTCTGCTCGATTATCGGCATAATACGTGCGGTCTGCGATTCGTCATCAAAAACGTTTATTGATCTTACATAAAGTTTTAAAAGAAGAACGTCACCTTCATTTGCCTTGCCTTCAAGGAAGTTTCCAAACGACACTTTAAACTGCCACGGAAGCTTTTCGGGCACTTTTGTGCAGTTTACTCTGAGTGCCTTTTTAAAAGGCATATCCGAAACGTCAACAAGTTTAACTGTTCCGTACGTTTCGTCAACTTCTTCAATTTTGTTAAAAATCGAATCGTCTACTATAACTTTCCCCTTAGGGAGCTTTTTGTAAAGCGTTTCGTTGTCGGGGAGGTCGTTTTTATAGTAAATAAGGTCGTCATAGCTTTTTCCCATAGTAAAGTTTGTCGGAACTGGTCTGTGACCGTCTTTTACTGCTGTCTGTGTTGTGTCATCCTTTGTACCATCTTCACTTGTCTGAATAACCGATAAATCGTCAAAATAAATAACATCTGAATAAGTACTGTTTTTCCCCTGATCAAAGCCTACGAAAGTAACAATTTCATTTTCATGCTTATATTCCCATGTGAAATTCGTCCATTTGTTTGCAGGAACATTAACTTCTATGCCTTTGTTTGCGCTCATAGCAAACTCTGTGCCCTGTGCAGAATATGTTCCGAATCTGATACCTGCCTCTTTTTCAGCGTAAAACCAGCCAGAAATTGTAAATGTTTTACCGATATCTGCAGGGCTGAAAACATTTGCAATCTTAATTCTGTGAGCGTTTGATTCGATTTTATCAAGCTTTAAAGACTTTCCGCTGCCGGTTGTGTGGTCCTGCTCCGTTGAAAGAGATACTTTTGACGCACTGTAAGCTCCTCCGACGTCAAAATCTTTGCCGCTTTCAAAAGATGAAAGGTCGTCAAAAGTCCATATTCTTGACGCTTTGCTTTCTTCTTTTGTTATAATAACTGTCTGTGTATCGTTGTCCCAGTCAACTTTAGCACCGAGCGATTCAGAAATAAATCTTACGGGAACAAGCGTTCTGTCAGAGATTAATTTTGCCGGAACGTCGAGAGTTACATCTTTTCCGTTAACCTTTGCAACCGTGTTTTCAATCTGAATTTCAACAGTAGTACTGCCGAGCACTCCTGTTGCGGTGTTGGTATCGTTGTTCCAATCCACCTTTGCGCCGAGCGCTTCAAATATTGCTCTTACAGGAACAAGCGTCCTGTCGTTTACAAGAACGGGAGGCTGGTCCATTGTAAGGCTTTTTCCGTTTACAAGCACCTTAATATCATCTTCGGCAAATACTGCCTGAAAAGCAAAAGACGAAATAAGAAGTGCAAGTGTGAGCATCAAACATAAAATTCTTTTCA
>CABUQL010000266.1 GCA_902493665.1 uncultured Eubacteriales bacterium | reverse complement strand
AACACTAATTTTAGCATAAAAAATATAACAAAAAATATTGACAAAACATAAGGTGATAAAGTATAGTATATAGAGATAATTAAATTATAAAACAACCGGACAGGAAAATTCGGCACGTTTTTATGCCCTCTTAGTTAAATGGATATAACAAACCCCTCCTAAGGGTTAGTTGTGAGTTCGATTCTCGCAGAGGGTGCCATTTTAGTCGAACGTTTAAGTACGGTTTTTTATTTTTAAAGGGGAATTAATTTAATGAAAAAAACAAGAAGTATTATGTGCATAATTTTATGTATTGTTATTACTTTTTCAACGGTATATGGCGCAAAAGTGGGGAACGAAGACATTTCGTCCGGCGGAGCTTATGTTATGGATTTTGATTCCGGCAAGGTTCTTTATTCGTATAAAGGGAATGAAAAAATGACTGCGGCGTCGCTTACAAAGCTTATGACGATGTATATTGTTTACGAAAAAATAAAAGAGGGTCAAATTTCATACACCGGTGTTGTTCCCATTACAAAAAATGCTTATACCGCGTCAAGAGACAGCAATCTTGTCGGACATGCGGTTTTAAATTACGGCGAAAAATACACCGTTGACGAGCTTATCAATTCCATTTGGGTAAGCTCATTAAATGCGGCGGCAATTGCGCTTGCCGAATATACATACAAAAGCGAGGCAAAATTTGTTAATGCAATGAATGAAAAATGCGCCGCACTCGGAATTGATGCGCATTTTGTGTCATCGCACGGTGTGGAGAGCACAAACAAAATAACGCCAGAAGGCGTTGCAAAGCTTGCAAGAAGACTTATTTTGGATTTTCCCGAAATCTTAAACAAGACGAAAATGAAAAGTTACAAATTTCACGGCACGACCTTAGAGGCTACCAACAAGCTTCTTTCAACCGTTTACTACGACGGTGCGGACGGCCTTAAAACGGGTACGACCAATGCGGCGGGATACTGTTTCTGCGGTACGGCGCAAAAAAACGGAAGAAGGATAATTGCGGTTACGATGAAATCGCAGTCGGCAAACGGAAGGTTTTACGATTGCACAAAGCTTTTAAATTACGGATTTGACAAAATCGGATATGCGTTTGCTACCGACATCAAGACTTTTATAGACGGCAGCGAAGTTCCTACTTTTATTTATGACGGCGAGAAGGATATTCCGCTTATCATCTGCGAGGATTTATCGTGCTACGGATTTGACGTTACATACGACCATTCATCGAGGGAACTTACAATTGAAAAGAACGCCGAAAAAGCGGCACAGCCCATACCTATGGATTATTACAGGCAGTTTAAAACGGGAACAAAGCTTTACAGGATTAACAATTTATCGAACATAAAGGTAAGTGTGATTAAAGACGGCGGGAAGATTTCCTTAAGCGACGTTAAGGATTTTAACGGGTATGTCGGAATCAGTGCCGATGAAATAGCAGGCATTTACGGCGGCATCTGGGACGGCGCAAGCAAAAGCATAAAAATAGGGTAGGAAAATACTATGTGTTACTTTTTTTCAAAAAAGTAAACAAAAAACGCTTGTGCAATGATACCGCATTGCGGTGGAAAATTAAAAATAAGGCAATTGTAGGGACAATTCACGAATCGCCCATACAGAATTTAACACAAACATAAAGCCGAAAACAACAGATATTTTGTTGTTTTCGGCTTATTTTTTAAATTATTTACGAGTAGGTTTTACATTTGCGTCGGGGTTTATTTCTCCGTCAATAGAGCCATTTACTTCTTCAAATTTCTTAATACTCTCACGGATTAAAACCAATATATGGCTATTTACGCTTCGTCCTTCATAATCTGCAACATAACCTATTTTCCTTAGCATTTCCTCTTCAATTCTTATTGACACGCTTTTTATAGCCATAAATCCACCTCATAATAAATATATTATGTATTTATTTTATATATAATATGTGTTATAATGTTAAAAATGAATATACCGTATATCTACAATTTGGGGTGGAAACTATGAATAAACAAAACACATGTTGTTTTTTTGGACACAGAAAAATTAATGTTTCAGACAAGCTGGTGAAATGTCTGAAAAAAGAGATTGAGCAGTTAATTTTTGGAAAAAGCGTAAACACATTTTTGTTTGGAAGTAAAAGTGAATTTGATGCGCTTTGTTTGAGTGTTGTAACGGAGCTTAAAAGAAAATATCCTTATATAATACGAATTTATGTAAGAGCGGAGTATCCGTTTATAAATGACGATTATAAAGAGTATCTTTTGAAAAGCTATGATGATACATATTATCCCGAAAGAATTATGAATGCAGGTCGGGCAGTATATGTGGAACGTAACTGAGAAATGATTGATAACAGTGGTTATGCCATAATTTATTATGATAAAAATAATAAAAGAAAAAGCGGCACAAAAACAGCTGCAGATTATGCAGAAAAGAAGGATATAACAATAATTAATGTATTTAAAAAAAACAAACCGAAAACAACGAATTACCCGTTGCTTTCGGCTGTTTAATTGTTTGAATTATAATTTATCTTCCGCAAAACGACAGTTTTGCAAAAAAAGTTTTTTGTGTTACTTTTTTTCAAAAAAGTAACGAATAAAAATCGTATTTTTCTCCCGCAAAACGAA
>CABUQL010000265.1 GCA_902493665.1 uncultured Eubacteriales bacterium | reverse complement strand
TGGACGCATTGCAAAAAGAGCGCAATGTCGAAAAAGCGGTGTTGGAAATCAAAGAAAAGTTTGGCAAAAACGCAATGTTGCGCGGTTTCGACTTGCAAGAGGGCGCAACACAAAAAGAACGCAACAAACTGATTGGAGGACACAATGGCGGTTAAAAACAATGACGATGTGAATCGCGCAGCTCAGTTCCTTCCATTCGATGCACTAAAAGGCTTGTCCGAAGAATTGCAAAGCAGAATCGAAAAGCGCACGCGCATTCCTAAACACGAATTTTCCGACGAAAAGAAAGAAGAATTGTCCAAAACCCTTGTGAGAGTGGACAAAGGAACGGTTGTGAGAATCAATTTCTATCTCAACGGACATTACATTGATATAGAAGGAACCGTTGCGAAAAACAACGTGGTCTATCATTATTTGACGATAGGACAAAAGAAGATATTTTATGACGATATCTACCAAATCGATATAGTTTCCGAATAACTGCCCCGGTTTATAAGGAAATTGTATATAGGGTGCGCAAGATAGTTTTACTGCGACGCGGGAGTGCCTAACCCGGTCAATGCAGTTGGCTAAATACAAGTCTATGTGCGCTATGGGCGAAGGAGGTGCTTTTATGGATAATGCTATTATCACGCAAGACGCTATTCCAATACGGAAACTGTGTCCCGAATGCAGAAAGTATTTTGTAGCGAGTGTTAAAAGTAACGGCGAAATCGTGGGGAGATGCTCACATTGCCACGCCAAGTACTTTGAGCAGAAAAAGAACAACGTGCGACTTATCAAAGTTGTGCAAAGATAATCACTAAAAACGGAAAACTACATACGTCTATATAGGCAAATCAAGGTCGGGCTGTGACAGCGCCCAAGATAAATCCTCGTTCCCCGCTTTTATAGATAAGATTCGATAGGAGAAGATATCCCCAACCCGAATGCGACGTGTTGAAAAAGGTCGCAAACCGAGTGGGGATATTTTTATTCTCCGCTACGGGAAAATCTATTTATAAAACTAGGAGAAATTTATATGACAATGCAACAAATCAAGAATGACTTAAAAGACATTCAATATTATTACGCGCGCAAGAACGTGTTTGACAAAGCCTCTACCGAGGTTGGAAATTCAACAATACTCGAACTCATCAACAAATATCATACGGCAATATGTTCTGCGCCGCCGAAGCTTTACGACATTTACGTAAGTCTATATGTGCACAACAACACACAAGAAACTTTGTCTGTTGAGCTAAACTATTCGCCGGACTATGTTCACAAGTTGAACGATAGGCTTTGCAAGTTTTTTCTGCAACAGTTATCGGCATAATCGAGGTGTGATATGGACATAAGAATTCCCGATTTTGCAGCAACGTTTTCAGACAATATTTATCGTACAAAAAATCATATTGTGACACAGCATATGAAGTACGAAAAAAGCGATATTTATGACAACACTTTGATAAGTCACGATACATATTATCGGCGCACACCAAAGCGCGATGGCGAGTATAAAATGTTGTTTGAATACAAAGACAATATCGATGGTAAACGGATACCGTCAACGGCATATACACGCAAGTATATTGACTAAGATTTTGAGAGAGATGGGCAACTGTTCATCTCTCTTTTGTTTTCACAATCAAAGGTTTATAGTACGGCTTTGTATTGGTAAAGTACGGATTAGTCTTGATTTTGAACCAGAAAAACGAGATTTATAACCACGAAAACGAGGTTGAGTATGTGGCGGACGGCATTGCTTTTTGCTATGATAAATGCGTAATCAATGAGTGCTCACAAATGGTGCGACGCTCGTTTTTAGGACTTTGCAAATTAGGTGGCCACCTTCTGAAAACAGGTCAAAAGAAACGAGATGTTTTATTTGAAATCTCATTGAATTGCACCCTACAACTTAATATCAAAATTCGTGCTTTGCTAACGGCAAAACGGGCATCAAAAATCACAGTTGAACTAGCGACTTTACGGGTAAAGGAGAAACTATATTTATGGCAAAAAATTATAACGAAAGACGTTGGATGGTCCCCTCCAAAAGAGCGACGGGATATGCATCCGAACGTCAAGCAAAAGTGCACCAAAGAGGTGCCGACGAAGGCAAACAACTTACAGATTATGAGCTTGGACTCAGAAGCGGATATCTTTTGTGTCAATCAGACCACACCGGTATCTACAAGTACAAAGAGGCAATCAAAGCCGGCAAGTCCAAGACAGAAGCAAGACGCATTTCACGTATGAAAGGCAAAAAGAGCGCATAAGGAGGTATGACAAATGGATAAGAAAATCTTTGTAGAAAGAGAAACCTACGAGAAAAACGGCAAGCAGTATTTTACATACTTCATCAAAGGCGTTGTGCGCGGCATCGAGGCAAGAGTGCAACTTATGCCCCCGGACTTCACGGGCTACACGGTTTTGGATATCGTTTTCGGCAATGAAAACAAAGCGGAACTCGTTGTAACGCCGTACGAAATCAAGGACGAAAAAACAGGCAAAGTCGTTTCGGGCAACACCTACGGTGTACGTTCTTTTGACGAAGACGGCGAAGTTTACGAATGCAAGATTCAGCCGTTCAAATCATCGGACAGAGCATTGCTCAATATGCTTACCAGATAAATAAGCG
>CABUQL010000264.1 GCA_902493665.1 uncultured Eubacteriales bacterium | reverse complement strand
GAGATATCTTATTGTGTAATTTTTGGTGTGCGTTCCAGAAATGCTTACCTTGTAAGCATCTAAAGTTTTGTGATGCTTAAGCGTTCCCATTTGCGGTTTAACGTCAATATGAACATCGTCATTGAAGTTTCCGCAAAGTATTACAACACTTTTTCCGTTTCGTTTTTTGTCGGAAGAAATAATATCCATATTCCTCTGATATTCGGCTTCTATTGTTGCGCTGTATGTCGGATTGTCAAAATCGTAATCGCTCCATTTGCCGTAATAGCCTTTTTTTACGGGAATCTTCGGAATGTCATCTTCGCTGATGGGTTCTTTGTAAGTAAAATCAAGTGTTTTAACCTTTTTGCCGTCTGCAACGAACGTAAGTTTAAATTTAACGTTTGTGCCGAAGGTTGATTTTACAAAATCGGCAAAACTCTTTTCGCTTGTTTTTTCGGCAATACCGTCATAGTTTATATCGTCAATGGCACCGAGTGAGTCGTTTACGGTGTAATTTTTCAAAACCGAGCCTGATGATGCATAGCCTGCAACCGTTCCGGCATATTCGCCGTAATCTTTGATGTTTACAAGAGAATAGCAGTTTGTAATTGTTGAGCCTTCTCCCGCAATACCGCCGATATAATCCGTTCCCGAAATCGTTGATTTTGCGGCGCAGTTTCGTATTACGGAATCGGATTTTCCGCAAATACCGCCGGCATAGTTTCCGTTTACGGATTTAATATCGCCGTAGTTTTCGCATGAGAAAATGCTTCCCAAATCCATTTTTCCGCAAATACCGCCGGCATAGTTTTTGTTTGATTCAACAATGCCGTTGTTTTGGCATCTTCTTGCAACGGCTTTTGTTTTGTATATGAATTTAAATGAATTTGAACCGTTTTTTGTCACGTCATCTTCAGGATCGAAATCATATTCTATAGCCATAGAACCTATAATTCCGCCCGTATTTAAATCTCCGTAAACTTTTCCGTAGTTTTTGGAAAGCTCTGTTTTTCCGCGTATATCGGTAGAGTTTTCGTTGTCGGAAACGTCTTTGATATAATCGTCTTTTTCAGTTTTGCTAAGCGTTTCGTCGTATGCGTCGGTGAGAATGTCAGAGAGCATATCAAGCTTTGCGCTTACCTTGTTAAATTCATCTTTAAGGTCGTTTTTCTTGTCTTTTAATGTGTCGTTAAAATCCGTAAAACGGTTTTTCATAACGTCAACGGAATCAAAAAGCTCGTTCAGCGTGTTTGTAAATCTGTCGGATGCAAGCGGAAAAACAATTTTTCCGTCTTTTTTAACTTCATCAACAATATCTTTCAGCTTGTCGGATGCACTGCTTAAATAATTTGCCGCCTGTTTAAACGAATCAAGTCCGTCGTTTGCATGCTCAATTGCAAGCTTGGTGTTATCGGTAACAAGCTTTAAGTTGTCGATTGCAAGCTTTAAGTCGTCCGACGCGTCGCCGAGTTTATCGAAGCTTTGCGACATATTGTCAAGCCCCTGTGACATCAGCTTAAAAAAGCTTGTGATTGAATCGAGGTCAATCTCCTGGCTTAAGAGCAAAAGTGCATCGCCCACATCACGCAGTGCCGCGCCGACATTCTTGTAGCAGTTTGCAAGCGCTTTTAATGATTTTATGATATTTGAAATATCTTCTTTTACATATTCGTTTTGGTTTAAATCGTCCAAAACCTCCGCCATTGTGTCGAATGTATCGGCGGCGTTTTCAATGTTTGTTTCAAGGCTTATTATGCTTGACCACAAATCTTTAAACGCTTTTTCTGCGTCTTTTTTGTCTTTGAGCGCCGTAGACAGCGAAGCAAGCGATTTTTGAAGTTTTTCGTGTCCGACGCTTATTTTTTCGGTAAAATCCTGAAGCTCGCTCATTGCTTTTGACATTTTTTGAACCGAACGCGAAATGTATTTTCTTGCGGCGTTAAGATCGTCACCCGAATCTTTTGCATTGTCGAGCGCCGCATTTAAATAATCTGTAACGTCGGCAAGATAATCACCGCTTTTTCGAAGCGATGCAAGACCGTCGGCCATTTTGTCGGTTCCCGACGTAACATCGTCAAAAACGGCGTCCGAACTGTTTAATGCTGTGTTTGTTCTGTCTAAAATGTCATTGATTTTGTCGGTTAAATCGTCTGCGTAGTCAACAAGGTCGTCCGATAAATATTCGAGCTTGTCGCTTACGTCCGACGCCGCATCGTTAATGTTTGTCAGACTGTCGCTTATTGCGTCGTCCGACGAATTTACATTGTTGTCGATAATACTTTTTATATCCAAAAGCGTGTATTTCATCTGGTAAAGAACGTCTTTTGAAAATTCAAGTGTAACATACGGTTCTGCCTGACCGCAAATACCGCCGATATCTTTTCTTCCGCTTATCACGCCTTTATTTACACATTCGCTGATGTAACCGCTGTGTCTTCCGCAAATACCGCCCGTGTTGTATCCGATTGACTTTAAGCCGACATTTCCGTAATTTGTGCAGCCTGTAATTTTTCCTTTTGAAAATCCGCAGATGCCGCCTGTGTCGGTGATAGCCGAAATGTTTTGAGTTGAACGGACATTTTCAAGGTCAATGTTTAAATCTTCAATCGGTTTTTTGCTTCAACGCTTTCGGTGTTTATTTTTCCGTGATTTTCACAGC
>CABUQL010000263.1 GCA_902493665.1 uncultured Eubacteriales bacterium | reverse complement strand
AAGATACATCAGCACACCCGACTCAAAGGTTAAACTTTTGGTTATACCTACAAACGAGGAGCTTATGATTGCACAGGATACGGCAAGACTCGTTTCGGAAAAATAATTAATAAAAAATCTTGACAAAACGCATTATAATATGTATAATAGATTTGTTATGTCGAGGTGGATTATGGTTGTTGATATTTCACAAGTGTTAAAAGGAGAGGGTGCAGTCCTCGAATTTAGCGAAAATGTAAATCTCGATGCTTTTTCCTTTAACGGAAACAGTATTAAATTTTTAAAACCAGTAAGTGTGAGGGGAAAATTTGAGAACCTCGGAAATGTTATATTTTTAAGCGGCAGCGCCGATGTGAGTCTTGATGCGGTGTGCGCAAAATGCCTTGACGGTTTCGAAAAAAATATGAACTTTTCATTTGAGGAAAGATTTTCAAAAAGTCCCGTTTCAGACGAGGAAGCCGAAGATATTGTGCATATCTTGGGAAATGAGATTGAACTTAATGATGTGATTATCCGCGAGCTTTGTTTAAATCTTCCCATAAGTTTTTTATGCAGCGAAGATTGCAAAGGTCTTTGCCCGGTTTGCGGCAAAAACTTAAACAAAGAGCAGTGCAGCTGCGAAACGGATGAAATCGACCCGCGCCTGGCGGTTTTGAAAACATTTTTACAATAAAAATAGTTTTCATATAACTGTATTTTAGGAGGTGTAAATTATGGCAGTACCTAAGAGAAAAACATCTAAAGCCAGAAGAGATAAAAGAAGAGCAAACTGGAAATTAACTTTACCGGGTCTTGTTAAATGCCCGAAATGTCAGGAGTTTAAATTACCGCACAGAGCATGTAAGTCATGTGGTTTTTACAAAGACAGCGAAGTGTTAAAGGCTCAATAATTGTGTAGTTTTGGCGATGGCAACCTGTCCCTTTTGTTGGGCAGGTTGTTTTTGTATAATTGCCGTATAAAATTTAAAAATTGTTTTAAATTAAAAATATGCTTTTTAAAATAAACATCGCACGAAGGGAAACACGCAAATATGAAATATAAATACTTGCTTTTTGATATGGACGGCACACTTTGCGACTCTGCCGAAGGTGTTCAGAAATGTTTTAATTATGCGCTTTCAAAATTCGGAAAAGAAGTTAAAGAGTATAAAACTCTTGATGATATTATAGGTCCTCCGATTATTGATTCTTTTGAAAAAAGAGGCTTTACGCACGATGAGGCGTTTGAGGGATTAAAATACTACAGAGAACGCTACTATAAACATGGTATGCTTTCGGAAAACAAGCTTTTTGACGGCATAGCGGATCTTGTGCGCGATTGCAAAAATGCGGGGTATATTGTATCTACCGCAACGAGCAAGCCTGAGGAGCAGGCTAAGACAATCCTTGAGTATTTTAACATTATAAAGTATTTTGACCTTGTTGCAGGCGCATCGCTTGACGAAACACGTTCAACGAAAGAAGATGTGCTTATATATACGCTCAAAAAGCTCGGCGTAAAAAACAAAAAAGAAGTTCTTTTAATCGGCGATACAAAATACGACCTTATAGGAGCGGAGAGTGTCGGTGTTGACGCTTTGGCCGTAAGATACGGTTACGGAACGGATGAAGAACTTAAAGAGTATAAAAGCGTTGCAATTTCAGATACTGTAAGCGATGTACGGAAATTTCTTCTGGGATAAAGATTTAATTAATGTAAAAACTTAATCAATTAAGATAAAATTTTAGTCAATAAAAAGAAAAATTTCTTGATTAGAGGTTAACAAAATGATAAAATGGTGGTGATAGCGTGAGAGATGCCGTTGTAAAAAGCGTGGTTCCGTACTCGATAGCATATGATGCGGGAATAGAGAGCGGAGATATTATACAAAAAATCGACGGTAAAGATATTATTGATATTCTCGATTACAAATATCTTACTTCAAGCGACTATTACATTGTCACCGTCAAGAAAAAAGAAGGCGAAACTGAAGAAATAGAAGTATATAACGATGAATTTGAAGAATTCGGCGTTGAGTTTGTCCATCAGCTTATAGATGAACCGAAAATGTGCCGTAACAAATGCATTTTCTGCTTTATGGATCAGCTTCCCCCGAATATGAGAAGCACAATGTATTTTAAAGATGATGATGTGCGTCTTTCATTTTTGCAGGGAAACTACGTAACGCTTACAAATCTTTCGGATAAAGACATAGAAAGAATAATCTCGCTCAAAATAAGTCCCATAAACGTTTCGGTGCATGTGACCGACGGCGAAACAAGAAAAAAGATGCTCAACAACCGTTTTGCCGATAAAGTCTTGGACATTATGACTGCATTTGCAAAGGGCGGAATAAAAATGAACGCTCAGATAGTGCTTTGCAGAAATGTAAACGACGGTGTTCTTTTGGAAAAGACAATAACGGATTTAAGAAAGCTTTATCCGGCAATCCTCAGCATTTCAATTGTTCCTGTCGGTGTGTCGCGTCACAGAGATGGACTTTTTAAGCTTGAAAGTTTTGACGAAAAATCAAGCGGCGATGTGATTGACCTTGTTACGCCTTATCAAAAGAAATTTAAAAAAGAAATAGGGACAAGTCTTGTTTATCTTGCAGATGAGTTTTATATCCAGGCTAAAAGAGATTTGCCGCCGTTTTCGCATTATG
>CABUQL010000262.1 GCA_902493665.1 uncultured Eubacteriales bacterium | reverse complement strand
CGCCGCAGGTTCTTTAAGACAGCTTGATTCATCCGTTGCGGCAAAAAGAAATCTCGACATTTTTATATTTAACATTCAGCAGATAAGGGGCAAAAACTTTAAAACGCATCTTGAAGGACTTGAGTTTTTAAGAAAATGCGGATTTAAGGTTATTGACAACAACAAGGAGTTTTTAAATATTGAAGAAGCAATTTCGGAAATTAAAAACATCGGAAATGAAAGAAGCAGTCTCTATTACGATATAGACGGAGCGGTTGTTAAGGTTAACGACTTGTCCCAGCGTGAAAAGCTCGGCGTTACGGCTAAAACTCCAAGATGGGCGATTGCGTTTAAATATCCCGCCGAACAACAGGAAACAAGGGTTAAAGATATATTTGTAACCGTCGGCAGAACGGGTGTTTTAACGCCTAATGCCGACCTTGAAACGGTGTGCGTTGCGGGCAGCAGAATAAGCAGGGCAACGCTTCACAATATGGATTACGTAAACGAAAAAGACATCAGAATCGGAGATTATGTTTACATCCAAAAGGCGGGCGATATAATCCCCGAAATTGTTAAGGTAAACTACGAAAAAAGAAACGGCACGGAAAAAAAGTTTGTTATGCCCGAATTTTGTCCCGTTTGCGGAGCGCACGTTATAAAAGAGGACGGCGAGGCGGCACACAGGTGCACGGGAGCGTCGTGTCCGGCGCAGCTGCTTAAAAAAATAACGCACTTTGTGTCCAAAAACGCAATGGATATTTCGGGGCTCGGCGAGGCGGTTGTTAAAAAGCTTCTCGGCGAAAATCTGATAAAAAGCAGCGCCGACCTTTATTATCTTAAAAAAGAGGATATCGAAAATCTTGACAAAATGGGTAGTAAATCTGCCGAAAATTTAATAGATTCTATTGAAAAGTCAAAATCAAAGTGTCTTTCAAACCTTATTTTTGCACTCGGAATAAGGCATATTGGTCTTAACAGTGCAAAAATCATCGCAAAAAAGTACGGCGATATGGATTCTGTAATGAGTGCGGACGTTGACAGTCTTGCCGATGTAAAAGACGTCGGGCTTACAATGGCAAGGAGCATACGCGAGTTTTTTGACGAGGTGTCGGCAAAAGAACTTGTAGAAAAGCTTAAAGATGCAGGCGTTAATATGAAATACATCGACACATCTCTCGGGTTTGACAACCGCTTTGAAGGACTTACGTTTGTTATTACGGGAACGCTTTCAAATATGGGCAGAAAAGAAGCCGAAAAGATTATTTGCGATTTCGGCGGCAAGGTATCGGGAAGTGTGTCGAAAAAAACGGATTATATTGTTGCGGGCGAAAGTGCGGGAAGCAAGCTTGCAAAGGCAAACGAGCTTGGAATTAAAGTTTTGAGCGAAGAAGAATTTTTAAATATGACAGATTAAAAATATCAAAATAATACAAAGAATCTAAAAAAATATCGCAATAATATTTTTCGGTATGCGCGGGGTTGACTTCTTTTTTTAACGGTGCTAAACTTTTAAAAAAAGGAGGGGTATATATGCATACTCTTGCAATGCTTGGTTTCGGAGGTATGGCAGGAATACACTACAAAGTGCTTACCAAAGATTATGATAAAGTTAAAGTAAAAGGCGTTTACGATATCGACGAAAAACGAATGGAAGACGCAAAAAACAAAGGTCTTGTAACATATAAAAGCTGTGAAGATCTTTTGTGCGATAAAGAGGTAGACATTGTTCTTGTTGCAGCAACAAACGATGCGCATACGGATTTGTGCATAAAAGCGCTTGAGGCGGGCAAAAACGTGCTGTGCGAAAAACCGGCAACCATGACAAGCGATGAACTTTTAAAAGTTATGGAGGTTTCGAAAAAATGCGGCAAGGTTTTTACGATTGACCAGAACAGACGTGTCAACAAAGATTTCGTTCTTATGAGAAGATGCATAGAATCGGGAAAAATCGGAAAGCCGTATGTGATAGAGTCGAGAGTTGAAGGCTCAAGAGGACTTCCGTCCGGCTGGAGAGAGCAAAAGAAAAAAGGCGGCGGAATGATGCTTGACTGGGGCGTTCATTTAATCGACCAGATCATGTATATGACAGATGAAAAAGTCGTCAATGTTTTTTGCAAAATGCAAAAGCTGAATTATCCCGAAGTTGAAGATAATTTCAGAATGATTATGACGTTTGAAAGCGGTCTTATTGCACAGATTGAAGTTGCAACAAACAACTTTATAAGCCATCCGAGATGGTACGTTTTGGGAACGGAAGGAACGCTTCAGATAAACGATTGGTCGTGCGAAGGCAAAATTGTAAGATGCATTGACAAAGAAAACTCATGGGGAACGGATATTGTCTGCACAAAGGCGGGTCCGTCAAAAACAATGGCGCCCAGAAGCGAAGATACGGTTGAAGCAATTCCGCTTTGCGCACCCGATGACGTTGTGGATAACCTTGTTCCGACTTATGAGCAGATGCTTGACGCAATAGATAACGGTGCCGAGCTTAAAATCAAGCCTGAACAGGCGCTCAGGGTTATGAAGGTTATGGAGGCTGCGTTTTTGTCGGACGAAAAGAGCGAAGCAATAAAGACGGATATTTAGTTTTTAAAGACGCCGGGGCGCAAAGAAATGCACCGGAGCGGTACGTACGGTGTGTATTAAAAACTAATAAACGGCATTTACAAAA
>CABUQL010000261.1 GCA_902493665.1 uncultured Eubacteriales bacterium | reverse complement strand
TGTAAAGCGACGGCGCCTTAATGCCGACCTCTTTTGCAATTTCTCCGACACTTACGGCGTCATATCCCCTTTCGGAAAAAAGCTTAAGCGCTTCTTCAAGTATTTTTTTCTTTGTATCTTCTTTTTTATAAACTGATTCTTTCATAAACGTCTCCTAACTAATGCTCGTTAGGTTAATTATAATACTTAATTTTTTGTTTGTCAATAGGTTTTGAAAATGTAATTGTTAAACAAAATAAAAAAACAACGGCTTTAAAAAGCAGATATCTGCAGCCCAAAACCGTTGTTTTATAAATTACAATTCCAAATTAAATGTATGAAAATCCCAAAATTACAATACCTAAAATAACAAGAATAATTCCCGTTGCCCTGTTAAGCGTTTTTGCGCTTGCCTTATTTGCAAATTTTGCCGCAATCCTTGCAAAAACAAGTGTAAAAATAATGCAAAGCACAAACGGAAGCATTTCGGGAAGCTCACCTATTGCAAAGTGCGAAACCGAGCCCGTCAGCGCCGTGAATGTCATAATAAACACGCTTGTGCCGACCGCGGTTTTAAGCTCGTATCCGAGCACGCTTGTCAAAAGCAGAAGCATCATCATTCCGCCGCCCGCTCCGATAAATCCGCATATAAATCCGACAATTGCTCCGCAAACTACGGATTTTATTATTCTCGCTGTTCCCTCCGACGTTATCATATCCTCTTTTGTTTTCATAACAGGTTTAACAATAAATTTTATGCCGAGTAAAAGCGTCATAAACACCGAAAAGTTTCCCATTGTTGCAGACGGCACAAGGCTTGACACATAACTTCCGACAACCGTAAAAACAAGAACGGATATCATCATAACAATGCCGTTTTTAATGTCGAGATTTTTGTTTTTGCCATATGTATAAGCAGATACCGCACTTGCCAGAACGTCCGATGCCAATGCAATGCCGACCGCAGTGTACGGTTTTATATTAAGAAACGTTACAAGCATCGGGGTTATAACCGCAGCGGCGCTCATTCCCGCAAAACCCGTTCCGAGCCCTGCACCCATTCCCGCAAAAAAGCAGACAAGTATTATTTCTATGTATTTCATTTTTTAATCGCCTCTTCGTTTTCGATATTTGCACAGATTTTTAAATGCAGCCGTGTAAATTCATCCTTTTCATCATCTGTAAACCCCGAAAAAAGTTTTTCGGAAAATTCTTTTCTGCCGTACAAAACAATATCATCGGCTTTTTTGGTCAGTTTAAGATGAATACTCTTTTTGTTGTTTTCTTTGTAAAAGCCTTCAAGAAGCTTTTTTTCATAAAGTGAATTTACAGACATTGAAACCTGCGATTTCGGTATTTTTCTTATTTTTGAAATGTCGCTTGCGGTGTCAAAACCGGGATTGTTTGCAAGAAACATTATAATATCCGTTTCGGCGGACGAAAGCGAAAACTTTGCAGAAATCTTTTTACGGCAGATTCCGTATTCTTTTTCAAGGGATAAAATGTAATTCCAAAACTCGCTTAAATTCATAATTACACCTCGTTTTTGGTTCAAAATAGAACTATTTTTATATTATAGTTCAATTTTGAACCATTGTCAAGGGTGTTTTTTTATTTTTTTGCTGCGTAAAAACGAAGCAAGGTTTTGTGCCTTTCAAGGTTGACAAGGCGAAAAAACGGGAATTTAACAAATTAGAGGCGTGTTGTGTTCGACTATCTGGTGCCATCAAAACTCCGCCAAAATTCAAGAACACTTTTTTCATATTCATCTTTATTGACATAATAACTCATTGCATGGTCGGCTCCGCAGACAATAAGGAGCCTTTTCGGCGATGCGCACGCTTTGTAATTTTCAAATGTCATCTCTACCGGAACAAATTTATCGTCGCTGCCGTGAATAAACAAAACGGGAACATTTGTGTTTTTAAGTGCCTCCACGGTTGAATAATCGCCCGATCCCATACTGATTTTTCTTCTGCAGATTGCGTCTGCCAAAACTCCTCTTATTCCGTATGCCATATGAAGGTTTTTTCTTGCAACGTGTTTCCATATTTCCTTCGGCGATGTAAATCCGCAGTCTGCCATAATTCCGCACACGTTTTTGGGGAGCATCAAAGATGACGCCATAAGAACGGTTGCCGCTCCCATCGAAATACCGGCAAGATAAATCGACACATCTTCGCCCAAATTTTCCGTTACCCATTTAATCCATTCAAGACAGTCGTATCTTTCCGTAAGGCCGAATCCCATATGCTCGCCGCCGCTGTTGTTTTGCCCCCTCTGCTCGGCATACAAAACGGAGCAGCCGTTGTTTTGCCAAAATTCCGATATCATTCCGTAATCATAACTCCAAGATGAGCGCCATCCGTGAAAGGCAATAATGACTCTTTTTTGGTTTTCACAGGTGAAAAAGTGCCCGGTAAGTCCTACCTTGTCTTTTGTTATGATTTTTACTTCCTTATGCTCGGTTTCTGAAAGTTTTTTTGAAGCTTTTTCACATTCTTCCATGAATTTTTCGTCTTTTTGCCCTCCTGAAATTTTATTGCCCGCATTTTCCATAAACTTCGGTTTATCTCTGTCAAGCGCGGTTTTTACAAGCACTTTTGTCGTTTCGTATGCAACTAAAATCACGCCCCCGAAAACTGCACTTAAAGCTAATGCGGCTATTTTTGTGTTGT
>CABUQL010000260.1 GCA_902493665.1 uncultured Eubacteriales bacterium | reverse complement strand
TGATAACATATTTGCCGTCGCCTTCTGAAATACAGCTAACGGGACATTCTCCTGCACATGCACCGCAAGAAATACATTCATCAGTAATTTTGTATGCCATTTTACACACCTCCGTCACATTTTATAATACGCAAGGCACTGCCTTTGCGTTCTTTTAAATTTCAAAGACGCATAACTTTGCATCCTGATACATTGTAACACAAGTTACCGTTAAAATCAAGAGGTTTTGACAATCTTCCAAATTTTTAATCTTCATTTTTCAGGATTTTAACGCAGTATTTTCGCAAATTTGCCTGTTTAAACCATATGTGTTTGGCTTCCGTGTGCCTAATTAAAACTTTTAATCTTCAAGACTTTTAAGTTCTTTTTCTTCCTCGGGTTTTACCTTTATCGCAGTGTTTTTAATAATCTTAACTTCGCTTACGTTGTAATCCTTAAACGCTTTATCGTCATCTTTGTCAAATTCCACTGTAATAATTGACTTTAACAAGTTAACACCCGTAACCTTTCCTTTTCCGTCGGGCGTTTTAACAATTGCGCCGACATTCGGTGTTATTTTTATAAGCTCTTCATAAGCATACTGCTCGTTTTTAAGACAGCACATAAGTCTTCCGCACGTTCCCGATATTTTTGTGGGATTAAGCGAGAGATTCTGCTCTTTTGCCATTTTAATGGAAACAGGCTGAAATTCACCGAGGTATGAGCTGCAGCAAAGCGGTCTTCCGCATATGCCGAGTCCGCCGAGCATTTTTGCTTCGTCACGCACACCTATCTGTCTGAGCTCTATTCTCGTTTTAAAAAGACCTGCAAGGTCGCGGACAAGTTCTCTGAAATCTATTCGTCCGTCCGCCGTAAAATAAAAAAGTATTTTATTGTGGTCAAAAGTATATTCAACGTCAACAAGCTTCATTTCAAGCTTATGCTGACTGATTTTTTCGCTGCAAAGCTTAAACGCTTCCTTTTCTTTTTCTTTGTTTTCCGCAACGGTTTTTTTGTCCTCGTCCGTTGCAATTCTTATAACTTTTTTAAGAGGCGAAACAATGCTTTCTTCGCTGACTTCTTTTTTTGAAAGAACAACGTTTCCGTATTCTATCCCTCTTGCGGTTTCAACAATAACACCGTCGCCTTTTTTTATGTCAAGATCGCCCGGATCAAAATAATAAATTTTACCTACGCTTTTAAAGCGCACTCCTACTATCCAAACCATGGATTTCCTCCCAAAATTTAATTAACATCGAATGTATATTCACGGTGTACGCACCGTATTTTCCCATTTCTTTTTTAATCTGCGAAACAATTTCGCACAAATTAAGACACTTCTTTTCCGAAAGCGCATCGCAAAATCTTTTTGCATAGTTTGTTTTGTCTTTATTAATCATATACTCTTCGCTGCTGTTTTTGCAAAGCATTACATCAAAGAAAAACGTCATTGCCATTTGCATAAGCACATCTTTTTTGTCTTTGTTTTCTTCAAAAAAGTCAAGAATTTTGTATATTGCGTAGCCGTCCCTGTCAAGAAGATTTAAAATCACATCAAAAAACGAATCACGCAGCGATGTAAAGTTTTCGTCATTTAAAAGCTTTATAAGCTTTCCGGGATTTCCGCCGGCATATCCTAAAAAAAGTCCGTTTTCATCTTTACAAATCTTTGCCATATCTTCATCGCAAAGCGACTCAAGTTTTAAAGTAACGCCTCTTGACAAAACCGTCGGAAGCAAAAGAGATGTGTTTTCGCAAAGAAGAATAAAAACGCAGTACTGCGGCGGTTCTTCAATTATTTTAAGAAGTGCATTCTGTGCCTCTTTTGTAAGAAGATGTGCCTTGTCGATAATAAAAATTCTTTTTTCCGACACTGACGGTTTAATGTATGCCTCGGTTATCATTTCCCTTATTTTTGCAATACCGATTGAAGCTTTATCTTCGTTTGAAACCGTATATATATCGGGATTTGTTCCGGCAAGCGTATATGTGCATTTTTTGCATTTTAAGCATGGCTCATCAGCGTCACACATTATAATAAGCGACAAATATTTTGCAAGGGTTTTCTTTCCCATGCCTTCTTCGCCTTCCAAAATATATGTGTGGCTTAATCTGTCGTTCTTTTTTGCTTTTATAAAAAACGAAACAAGCTTTTCTCTGCCGAAAAAGGAATTAATATCGGCATTTGCGATAAAATTTTCTTCGCCGTTTAGAGATTTTTCATTTACAAAAGCATTTTTATTTGCCAAAGCTTCATTTTTCATCAAAGCTTTTCAAACCTTTCAACATCCATTACAAAAACTGTTGCACCGCCGATTTCAACCTCGGTGGGCTGTGTTGCAAAACCGCCCGTTGATTCAAAAACAATCGGTGACATAACAACCTGTTTTCTTTTATGGCTTTTTTCCTTAACGATATCTATTACTTTCTGAACCTTATCTTCTTCCGTTCCGATAATAAGAGTCATATTTCCGACTTTTAAAAATCCGCCCGTTGTTGCAAGCTTTGTAACGGAAAAGCCTTCCTTATTCAAAGCCTCCAATACCTTCGAGCCGTCCTGGTCATTTACTATGGCAAAAACAAGTTTCATATCACACACTCCTTTTGCGGTTTAGTTATACGGCAGCTGAACACAATACGGTTTAAACTTCTGCATACCTTTACACACTTTAATTATA
>CABUQL010000259.1 GCA_902493665.1 uncultured Eubacteriales bacterium | reverse complement strand
TAATTATATACAAATCTGTTTAAAATAGGAAGAATTTATATATAATTAATTATAGCATATGTTTTAATAAAATTCAACAAAAAATATGCAAAACAAGTAAATATTGCACAAAAAATGAAATTGTGCTTTTTTAGATTGCATTATTTTAAACAAAAGCCAAAATCAAAAACACAAAACTGCTTTTTCCAAATGTGCCGGCAGTGCATCAAATTATCAAAATTAGCGGTTTATTAATTTGACAAACACCGCAATTTATATTATAATTTAACAAATTATCATAATGCGCCGAAGAGTCAAATCCAATCTAGTTTACAAGGAAATATAAGGTTAGGCATATTGTGCTTAAGTTTTCGGTGCCGTAAGGGGAATGACATAAAAAAATGAACAGATTTAAAAGCTTTTTAAAAAGGAAAGATATCGTTTTCAGTGCAAAACGGTACGGAATCGATGCTCTCGGCGCCATGGCACAGGGACTTTTTGCATCTCTTTTAATCGGAACGATTATCAGCACAATCGGTACACAGTTTAACATTGAAATTTTTAACCAAATCGGAAAATTTGCGTCCGATGTGAAGGGCCCTGCAATGGCAATTGCAATTGCGTATGCCTTAAAATGTCCTCCGCTTGTACTTTTTTCAATGACGGCGGTTGGTCTTGCGGCAGATTCGCTCGGCGGTGCGGGCGGACCGCTTGCGGTTTTGTTTGTTGCTATTATTTCTGCGGAATTCGGAAAAGCAGTCAGCAAAGAAACAAAAATCGATATAATCGTTACACCTTTTGTAACAATTACCGTCGGAGTTCTTTTATCGGTCTGGACTGCTCCGTACATCGGTGCAGCGGCAAGTGCATTCGGCAGAGCGATAATGTGGGCAACCGAGCTTAAACCGTTCTTTATGGGAATTATAGTTTCCGTTGTTGTGGGAATTGCTCTCACGCTTCCGATAAGTTCTGCGGCAATCTGCGCCGCACTTTCGCTCACGGGTCTTGCCGGCGGTGCGGCAGTTGCCGGATGCTGTGCGCAAATGGTAGGATTTGCCGTTATGAGTTTTAAAGAAAACAAATGGGGCGGTCTTTTCGCTCAGGGAATAGGAACAAGTATGCTTCAGATGGGCAACATCGTTAAAAATCCGAAAATATGGATTCCGCCGATTTTGTCATCTGCCATATGCGGACCGTTGGCAACCTGTGTTTTTAAGCTCAAAATGAACGGTGCGGCAGTATCGTCGGGAATGGGAACATGCGGATTTGTCGGTCAGATAGGTGTTTACACCGGCTGGATAAGCGATATTGCAAACGGCACAAAAGCTGCAATAACATCTTTTGACTGGTTTGGACTTATTATGATTTCATTTGTCCTTCCTGCCGTTTTAACATGGGCAATTTCACTGTTTTTCAGAAAGATAAACTGGATAAAAGAAAACGATTTAAAGCTTGATATTTAAGCTTTTGCACTAAATAATCAAACTCAATCTGCCTTTTGAGCTTGACTCCGCAATGACTTTACGAAAGGAAAAAGTTATGAAAAAAACAATATCTGTGATTCTTGTTATTTTTACGCTTTCACTCACGCTTACAGGCTGCAAAAACGAGAGAACATCAGCTCAGCCGAAAAGCACTCAAAGCCTTCCGGCAATTGAAAATTCTCAGACGGATTTAATTTTAAATGCGTCTTTGACAACCGAGTTTTCAGATGACGTTGTAACCTCGGCGCAAATTGAAACGCTTTTAAAATCGGCGGCAAAAACTTTAAGCCAATCGTCATCGTCGCTGCATTTTACGGCAATAATGAAAGAAAAACTCATGAAGGAAATAATGCCCGAAGCCACAAAAGGCTGCGTTGTAATTGCAATATCCTCCCCTGCAGGAAGCAGCGATATGTTTGAATGCGCCCTTGCATCGCAAAACATTTACCTTTGTGCGCAGTCAATGGGACTGGGTGCGTTAATCTCAACAGACAGAGCGGGTACGGTCAACTCAACCGACCTTCGCAAAAATGTAAAACTTGAAGAAGGTTTTGATGTTAAATCGCTTGTTTTAGTAGGATATCCGAAAGAAAACACTGTTAAAAAGAGCGAAGAAGCAAAAGATTTGAACGAGCTTACAACTTACATTGACTAAAAATTATACCTGCTTTGGCAGCGGAGAATTAAGTCTCCAAAGTCTTCGGTGACAAAACTTTTTTATTATGAAAAAAGACCTTAAACTTTCGTTTAAGGTCTTTTTAAATCACACTATTTATTCTTTACCATAAAAAGAAGTCTTCCGATTCCGATTGCTACAATACCGAGCATTGCAGATGTCATAAGCGGTGTGATGATGCTGAGTGTGGTGTAGAAATCAAGCGGCTGAAGTGAACCGTACATTTGTTTAATTGTCGAAAGAGTTGAAATTAAATTAACTATTCCGAAAACAATTGACAATGCACCGAATGCATAAAGAATTATGCCTGTAACGCTGATTTTCTTTTTAGTGTTTTCTGTGCAGCAGCATTTTTCAACAGCTTCGGGAGCAAAATCAAAATCTTCCTCAACAGGAGCATCCGTCACAACAGTTTCGATAGTTTCAACAGTTTCTTCCGCACCTTCATTTTCCGGTTCATTGTTTAAATCCTTGTTAAATTCTTCCATTACAAAAACCTTCCCTTCCATTTTAATCTCCGGCATACTGTGCATTTGCCAAAGAGTT
>CABUQL010000258.1 GCA_902493665.1 uncultured Eubacteriales bacterium | reverse complement strand
CAGTCCCGATGCGCAATTTTCCGCTTGCAAGACATCGTATCCCTCCAGAGAAATGATACGCGCCAACAACCCCCGTAGTTGCGGTTCGTCGTCTATGATTAGAATTTTCGACATAACTGCCATAATACCATTCTTTACTTGCAAAGATAGCTGTTTATCTTTATTTTGATAATTTATCGACCGGAACGGGGCAGGGCGGAAAATTATGACGTTATTTGCTGGTAAGGACTCTCCGACTATTCTGTTGTTTATTCTAAGATCAAGATACGAGCATCTATCGCATCTTATCTCCTATATGTGTTCGCTGGGAAAGTATTTATGAAATTTGCAGACGTTTCAATGCTCCAAACATGAAGAACATACGACCGAACTCCGAAACATTTGTTGCCTCGAATTGTCGTTTGGGATAATATGTCCATTCTATTTTGCTGCAAAAAGTGGCGCGAATTTGCAGAGTAATTTCGCAATATTCCGAATGTTTTTTTAGTGGATTTTGCAAACGACGCTATATGAATCACTCTTGAGGTTTAAAAGAGGCTTTTTTATGAATTTTTGATAATGGTTTGGAATATTTGTCAAATGTATTGTATGAAATTTCATAGGTGATGATTTCTACTGTTATGTTTAAATATGCTAACTGTTTGATTGTTAAAGATAATTATGGCTGGAAAACAATTTCAGTTCTATTTGGATATTATCTGTAACTTGGATAAGTTTTACATGGTACTGATAAAATTTGTCTATTTACTACCGTTAAATTGCATGAGGGACAGAATTTTGTCCCTTGTATCCGTTCAGGGAACAAACGGGGGGACAAAATCAGGAAAAATTGATGCAATGCTTTATTATTCCTGTGTGTTTAATGTGGTGATTATCAATATTATCGAAATTGGATTGTTTTTCTTCCATTTTCCATTATTTATTATGTAATATATTTATAATCAATTGATTATATGTTATTATTTGCCCACGCAGAAAATATTGAAATTGCTCATATTGTTGATGTTTAGATAGTTGTGTGTGATGTGAAGTGTGTCGGGGACATTCTGGGGACGGAATTGTGCTGGCCAAAAGAAAAAAAAGTAAATATAAAATGGCTTTTACCCCATATCGGAGGTTATGTCCCCTAAAAATATAAACATAAACGTAATCCGCGCAAAAGGTCAATCATAGGAGTTTAGTCTGGTTTGTTGTATATCTATTCAAGTTCTAAACTAAACTTTCTTCACAACGTCGAAATGGCGGACATCGGTAGCAAGAACGCTCATCTCTTTTTTCTTTTGGCCAGCAACGTTATGTATTCAATATCAAAGGCGACGATTTCCGTCTGGTTGCCGTGATTAAGTTCACGATTCGGTTTGTATATATCCGATTCATAGGGACGCATAAGGAATACGATAGAATTGATTGTCGGAACATATAAAAAAGTAGAGCGAGTATGACAAAGATTGAGAATAAAGCCCAATACGATTGGGCGGTTAATCGAGTTGAAGAGTTGCTTTCCCTGGTAGACGACAATACGCCGAAAGATGACGCAAGTCTCATCGAGCTTGAGCTGTTGTCGAACCTCGTGGCTGACTACTCCGAGGAACATTTTGCTATTGGTACTCCATCGCTCGCCGATGTGATGAAATTGTGAATGTATGAAATGCACTTGACCCAGCGATCTCTTGCGACAATGCTTAATATTAGTCCGTCGCGTATCAGCGCTATTGTGTCGGGGAAAACGGAGCCAACGTACAAAGTGGCACAGGATATCAGCCGGAAACTGAATATCGACGCAAGTATCGTACTGGGTGTTTGTTGACAGTTGTTGGTGTGTCGGAAGAACGGGGCGAACCGGGGCGGCATTGCCGATCATGCGCCCGCGGAGGCCAACCGGCATACGAAAGTGGAGTGTTCTTCCTCGAAGCGGAATAGCCTTTCCGCTCAAGCGGTTTTACATAAGAGTTCTTGATGCGCAAGTTCAAGAATAATCCTGCCATTAAACTATACGATTCTTAAAGTTAAATTGCTTTGGGGTATATTGGTTTGCACGAATTTTGCGTTATCTTTGTAACAAGAGAAATGGAGGAAACTATGAATCAGATCATCATAACCCCGAAATCCGAGCAGGAGCATTCGTTCGTGATGGAAATGCTCAAGCGGATGAAGATCAAGGCCACGTCCATAGAGGAGAAGCCTTTGCACCATATGACGATCGAAGAGTATCGTGCGATGGCTGAGAGAGCTATTGCTGATGCGGAGGCGGGTCGCACGATATCGCAATTCGAAATGGAAAAACGCATTGCATCGTGGCGGTAATCGTCGAATGGTCGGAGCAGGCTGCTTCGAGTCTGGAAGAGATCTTTGGCTACCACAAAAAGGAGGCGGGTGTGAGAGTTGCGCGAAAGATCGCAACGAAAATTACGCAACGTACACGAATTCTTTCGGACAATCCCCTTGCTGGACAGCGGGAAGAACTACTGAAAGACTTATCGGTCGAATTCAGGTATCTTGTCGAGGGAAACTATAAATCCTCTATTATGCACTGCCGGAAAAGGTCGTTATTTCTCTTGTTTTCGATTGTCGTCAGAACCCTGAAAAGATGCGGGATATAAAGTAACCATATAGTAGCTCTGAACGTGCAATGGTTTGCACGTTTTTTTTTACATAAGAACGATACTGCCGGCAAGCCGGTACGGGTAAATC
>CABUQL010000257.1 GCA_902493665.1 uncultured Eubacteriales bacterium | reverse complement strand
CATCATTAAAAAAAATGCAGTTATCCTTTTCATAACAATCTCCATTCCGCCGTATCGGCATAATAAGTATTATTCTTTAATGTTCATCACGGTTGTTGAAACCTCGATTTTATTTGTGTAAATGTTAAGCGTGGCATAGTTTGTAATTTCCTTTACACCGCCGAGATAATATCCTTTATCATTAATCTGGGCGTCACATTCAACATCAAAATACAAATCGAATTTTGTCGGAATTTCAACTTGTTTGTCAATTTTTCCGTCAGCATTGTTTACATATTCTGTGGCATTTTCCTGGGTTTTGCTTACAACAGTGCCGATATATTCATCCGTTTCTTTGTCGTACACCTTAGCGCCGACTTCGATTGAATCGCACGAAACCTGTCTTATTGCTTTTGCTTTTAAAGTATATGTTATCTTTTTTGTGTTTCCCGATTTTGAGGGATCGTTTGCACCCGAAAACTTATAAACACATAACACAACCGACAAAATCAAAACAATAATTACTGATAAATCGACAATATTTATTCTTCCGAAAAGTTTTCCTTTGTTATCAATTATCATAATTTACGCTTACCTTTCTGCCCAAAACGGCTGTTAATTTATGTGTTTACTTTCCCGGCTCACAAAGATTCATTTCAACAACAAATCCCGAAAAAGCATATTTTTTGCTTCTGACATACATCATCTTTCCGATTTTAATTTCCTCTGAATTGATGCTTGCAGTTCCGTTATCTGAAATTTCGGGAGTTGCTTTAATTGTGATATATGCATCGCATCTATCGGGAAACGACGTTTCGATAAACTTGCCGTCAAGCATATCTTCACGTATTTCAACATTATCTCTGATATCGACTTTGCTTACAACGCCGAGTTCATACCCCTTCATACTGTTTCTTACGCTGTCGCCTTCCTTTATATGGTCTTTAATATCATAAGGCATTGATTTTACTTCAATTGTATAGTAAATATCTTGTTTGGCGCCCGGGTTTTGTTTTAAGCCGCCCACCGAGAAATATTTGACGGCAAAAATAACTGCGAGCACAACAAACAAAACAATACATATATCAATGAAATTAAACTTTTTCTTCATTTGGTATTACCTCACTTTCAATACATCGGAGTATACGTTTTCGATGTTCTTTGTCATAATTTCAGCGGTAAATTCACTGTTAAATATTTCAATACACGACTTTTGCATTTTTTTGTATAATTCTTTGTCGTATATAACTTTTTTAAGCTTTTCATACATATCGTCGCTATCTTTTGTCTTAAACAAAAATCCGTTTTTTCCGTCGTAGATAACACCCGGATTTCCGCCGAAATCACTGACAACCGCAGGTATTCCGAGACTCATCCCCTCAAGCAGCGAAAGGCTTGTTGCCTCTGTGCCGAACGAAGCGTTGACATTTAAATCAATACTGTTGTTAAAGCTTTTAACATCTGTTACAAAACCAAGCATTTTAACGTTATCATTTATTTTAAGACGGTTAATTTCGTCTTTGATTTCCTTTTCAAACGGACCTGTACCAGCTATTTTAAGCGTCACATTGCAACCTTCGCATATAAGCTTTTTAAGTGCCCGCAAAATATAAATATGCCCCTTAACTTCGGTAAGTCTTGCGGCAATTCCAAGCACAAAAGAATTGTCATCTCTTTTTACGGGTATTTTTTCAAGAGGTTCAACGCCATTTTTTACAACAATGATTTTTTTGCTGCTCACACCTGTTTTAACAAGATTATCTTTTGCCGCCTCGGCAACCGCAATAATTTTATCTGCAAAAAAGTTGTTCACTGCGCCGTTTATAATTTTTCCAAGACCCTTCGATATTGTTTTTGACGGCTCAAAAACACTGTGTCTTGTATAAATAACTTTCGCTTTTTTTGTAAATTTTCCCGCAATCCTTGCAGACATTGCTGCGTGACAATGGATTATATCGGGTTTTTGCTCTTTAAAATATCTTTTTAAAGAACTTATAACTTTAAAATCAAGCGATTTATCGCTCAATCCGTCAATTTCATAATACGGCTTTTTAAGTTTTTCAATTTCCGCCTTTAAAAGGCTGTTTTTCGGTATAACCGCAATAACCTCAAACTTGTTCTCATCATAGTATTTTAAAAAATTTAAAATACACTTTCCGGCACCGCCGATGTTGGAGTCCGAAATAACATTTATAACTTTATACATCTGCGTCCTCCCTGTCGGTAATAAAGCAGTTAACCGCTGCGCCTGTAAGACCTGTTATAACAAAGAACATAAGCACTATACGGTAATTGTAAAATACGTTGTCAAAAAGTCCCTGGATAAGATATCCCATCATTCCTGCCGAGAGTCCTATGATAAGCGCTTTTAAGAAGGAGTGCTTTTTGTAAACTATGGCAGAAATTACGTTTTTGTAATACGAAATTATTATTCCGAAAAATATGATTAATCCCATTACACCATGCTCGGTAATAAGCTGTAAATAAAGGTTGTGCGCATGAGGTGCGGTTATTCCGGCATACGAATATTTACTGTATACATATGAAAATGCAACCTCTCCCTGACCTATTCCGACAAGCCAGTAATCTTTAAGCATTTTAAGCGTTCCGAACCAAATATTTACACGGTAAGACGTTGAAGTGTCTTTTGTGTCGCCGATACTTAAAAATCTGTTTATGATGTTTTCCGGCAAAAATGCGGGTGAGATAAGCAAAACTCCG
>CABUQL010000256.1 GCA_902493665.1 uncultured Eubacteriales bacterium | reverse complement strand
TTTTTGCAAAACTCTTGTTTTTTTTGTCATAAAATAAAGAAAATACATATTGAAAATATTACAGTGTTTTGTTATAATTGACACATAGAAATCTAAAGAAGCAGATCAAGACATAAAAATTGATTTTATCCGGTGATTTAAATGATACAAAATGCAACAGTAATTAAATTGAACGGCAAAAACGCCGTAATTGCGGTAAAAAGGCAGTCTGCGTGCGGAGAAAACTGCCACGGCTGCTCATCGGAGTGCAAAAACATTATTAAAAGCGAAGCCGAAAACAAGGTAAACGCACAGTGCGGCGACGAGGTTTTGGTATATTCTGACACAAAAAAAACGCTTTTTTTGGCATTCAAGCTGTATCTTTTGCCGATTTTGCTTCTGCTTTTACCGCTTTGTCTTTACGAAACGAAAAAAATCTCCTTAACAATTGCACTTATTTTTGCGTTAGTAATTGTGCTTTTGTGGGTATTAATTATAAAAAAGTCAAGCTCTCCTAAAAGAACGATAGTGGAGGTTATAAATAAAAAATGATAAAAACAAACATTGTTACGGGTCATTACGGCAGCGGAAAAACGGAATTTGCCATTAATCTTTCAATGAAACTTAAAAACGAAGGCAAAAAAGTATCCGTTTGCGACCTTGATATTGTAAATCCGTACTTTCGCACAAACGACGCAAAAGAATTTCTGGAAAAGAATGATATAAAAGTAATTTCTTCGCCTTATGCGAGCACAAACGTCGATATTCCCGTACTTCCGGGCGACATTTTATCGGTTTTTGCCGACAAAGACGCATACACGGTTTTTGACGTCGGCGGAGATGACGACGGCGCGGTTGCGCTCGGCGGATTTTATTCATACATTTCAAAAGAAGATTACAATATGTATCTTGTTGTAAACACACTCCGTCCCGAAACAAGCGATGTAAACGGGATTTTTGATATGGCGCAGAAAATTATGTGTGCGTCAAGACTTAAAATAACTTCACTTGTCAACAATACAAATCTGTCGTATTTAACAAGCGAAGATGACATTTTAAAAAGCGTGAAAACCGTTGACGAAGCGGCAAAAATGCTCTCCGTTGACGTTTCATATATTTCGGGCAAAAAAGAAATTTTAGACAAATTGCCCGACAATCTAAAGAAAAAGCGTTTTGATATGGATATCTATATGAAAATGCCGTTTTAATGTATTAAGGGAGGTGCCTTGTAAATGGCAAAGGTAACATTTAACGAGGACAGATGCAAGGGCTGCAAACTGTGCGTCAGCGCCTGTCCGAAGAAAATTGTTGTTATTGCTAAAGACCGAATTAATGTTAAGGGCTTTAATCCTGCAACGGTTATTGAGCAGGATAAATGCATCGGCTGTGCATTTTGCGCAACGGTTTGCCCCGATGTTGTAATTGAGGTTTACAGATAGTAATTAAGTTTTAAAACAACAATTTTTATCACGAAAGGATGTAAGTAGTATGGCAAAGGTATTGGTTAAAGGAAACGAAGCTATTGCCGAGGCGGCAATAAGAGCCGGCTGCAAGCTGTTTTTCGGATATCCCATAACACCGCAGACGGAGGTTTCGGCATACATGGCAAAGAAAATGCCTAAAATCGGCGGAACTTTTCTTCAGGCCGAAAGCGAAGTTGCGGCAATTAACATGGTATTCGGCGCAGGCGGTGCGGGTGCAAGAGTTATGACGAGCTCATCAAGCCCCGGAATCAGCCTTAAATCGGAAGGTATATCATATATTGCAGGTGCGGACGTACCGTGCGTTATTATAAACATTGTAAGAGGCGGCCCCGGACTCGGCGGAATCCAGCCGGCGCAGTCCGACTATTTTCAGGCAGTAAAGGGCGGCGGACACGGAGATTATCACATGATAGTTTTGGCTCCGTCATCAATTCAGGAAATGGTTGATTTAACATCGCACGCATTTAATCTCGCCGACGAATACAGAATGCCCGTTATGATTATGGGCGACGGTATGCTCGGTCAGATGATGGAACCCGTTGAATTCCCCGAGGAAGACGAAAATGCGGTTTACGCAAACAAAGACTGGGCAACAACGGGAACAAATATGAAAAGAGAACACAACATTATAAACTCTCTTTACATAAACGCAAAAGAACTTGAAGACACGGTTATTGAAAGATACAAAAAATACGATGTTATAACAGAAAACGAAGCAAAATACGAAGAGGTCGACACAAAAGATGCCGACATAATTCTTGTTGCCTACGGAACAACATCGAGAATTGCAAAAACCGCAATGGCAAAAGCAAGAGAAAAGGGCTTAAAAGTAGGACTTATAAGACCTATCACTCTCTGGCCGTTCCCGACAAAAGCATTTGATGCGGTTTGCGACGGCAAAAAGAAGTTCCTTACCGTTGAAATGAGTATGGGACAGATGGTTGAGGACGTTAAGCTTGCCGTTAACGGAAGAGGAGAAGTTGAATTTTTCGGAAGAACGGGCGGAGTTATCCCCACGCCTAACGAAATCCTTAACAAAATTGAAGAAATGAACGGAGGTAATAAGTAATGGAAAAGGTATTTAAAAGACCTCACGCTTTATGCGAAACAGAATTTCACTATTGCCCCGGTTGTACACACGGCATAGTTCACAGACTCGTTGCCGAGGTTATAGATGAGCTTGGTATAGAAGGAAAGGCTGTCGGCGTTGCGCCTGTAGGATGCAGCGTTTTTGCCTACAA
>CABUQL010000255.1 GCA_902493665.1 uncultured Eubacteriales bacterium | reverse complement strand
GAAAGTGCGCGTCGTTTGCCTCTTGTTCTAAATTGTCGTCAGATTGCAATTCGGCGCTGTCAATATTATTTTCCGCGGGAATTGTGTTATGGTTTTGAGCGTTCAAAGGCAGCGAATCGGACGACGTTTGGTTTATGTATTGATGGTCGGTCGCGTCGTTTTCGTTTAATGGCTGAGATAAAGAGGTGTCGACATCCGAGAGAGTAAGCTGCTGTTCGCTAATAGAATCGTTCTGCGAGTCGTCTGCCGAGGCATTTATCGCCGGCTGCTCATCGGCCGACATTATTTTTACTTCGTTTATTTCGCTGTCCGGAACGTCTTGTTCAATACCGCCGTCGTTTCCCAAATCATATTTGTTTTCGGAAATAAGTTTATCGATGACGGTACGCGAATATTCATAGTCATCCTGGCATTGCTTAAAGACTTCTTTTCCCAGTTCGGTCAAAGAAAAATATTTACGCCTTCCGCCGTTAGATTGTCCGCCCCAATAAGACGTGACATATCCTTGCGTTTCAAGGCGCTTAAGGCATGAGTAGAGAGTGGGCTGTTTTATTGTAAATTGCCCGCGGCTTTTTTTCTCTATTTCATTGACTATTTCGTAGCCGTATCTGTCGCCGGAATATAATGCGCTCAGTATAATCGTATTTATGTTTCCGCGCAGCAGATCACTGTTGATTTCTTTTGGCATAATGCTCCCTACTGGTTTAATGTTTTTTAAAATTATATAACAATTTCACAACAATGTCAACAAAAAACTTAATAATACTTGAAGAAAATTAGTACTGTGTCTGACAGAATACTCAATCATCGTCATTTTCATCAAATTTAATCAGATTTGCACTGCTTTTTCGAATATCTTCACTGATAGCCGCATAATGCTTTTTTGTGGTGTTTACATCTCGGTGTCCTAAAATATCGGCCACTACATAAATATCTTTTGTCTTTCTGTAGAGTGTTGTGCCGAATGTAGAACGAAGTTTGTGCGGAGATATTTTTTTTAACGGGGCGGCGTACGAGGCATATTTTTTGACAAGATTTTCCGCCGTTCTTACATTGATGCGCCGGCCTTGCAGAGATAAAAAAAGTGCGTCGGTATCTTTAATGTTTTTTGCAAAATCTGTTTGTTGCGTAATTTGATCTTCTTTCCAGTTTAGATAGTCAATAAGAGCGGACGCAACATCTTCAGAAAAATACAATATGGTTTTGTTGCCGCCTTTGCGCGTTATGGAGACAGCGTTATTTTTAAGATCCAGGTCTTTTTCGTTTATTCCGACGCATTCGCTTATTCTCATTCCGGTGCCCAATAAAAGAGACAGCAGGGCGACATCACGGCATTTTGTGTAATTATGGTAGGTCTTTTCGCGCGAGGAAAGCGAATCGCCGTCTTTGGCTTCTTCTATTAGTTTCGATATTTCGTGTTTGTCGAGAAATACTATGGGTTTGTCGTGTATTTTCGGGGTATCGACTTTTTGAGTAACGTTGGTAGACAGCAAATCATGTTTATAAAAAAACTTGTAAAAGGATCGAATTGCCGACAATTTTCTCTCTTTGGCGCGCTCACCGCACTTAATTTTGCGTCCGTTGATCTTATATAGGGATAAATATTCCAAAAACAATTCTATATCAAAAGCGGTAAGCTGTTCGATATCTTCCAGCGTAATTTCCTTAAGCGTTTGATATTTGCCTTTAAACCTGTTGTTAAAAAGAAATTCCAAAAAAATCTTCAGATCACCGGCATAGGCATAACGAGTTAAAGGAGTGGTTCGCATCTGTATCCCTACTAAAAACTCCATAACATAAGGCGGTAAATCTTCGCAGATTTGACGTGTCTTTTCGGTATATAAAATCTCTCTGTCATCAAAATAATTACTCATAGATATATTATAACATAAATACCGCAAAAGACAAACTTTATTGCGTCTTATGGGGTATAATTTTTTCTCAGTTTATTGTTTTGCCTGAAAATGTGTAAAAAAAGCGCAAAAGCAGCGTTAAGCGCAATTTGCTAAAAATATAAGCTTATGTAATTGAAATAAATATTTCGCCGTCGGAAAGAACACGGTGCGCTTATTGCCGTCGTTATAGACAAAAACACTCCATAAAACCATAGTACATAGCGAAAAATAAGTACTACGGGTGCGCTAAGTATAGATTTTTGAAAAAGTTTTATACTAATTTTAATTTTAAATGAGTGGAGGTAAAAATTTTTGACTTTATCGGAAGCAGTTGCGCTGAGAATTGAAGAATTGATGGCAGAGCGCAAATTAACGCAATACAGATTAGATAAGCTTACAGGCGTAGCACAAACTACAATAGGCGACATACGATTAAAACGCAATAGATCCGTAAGTCTTATAGTGATTTACGAACTGGCGCAAGGATTTGGCATAAGTCTATACGATTTTTTTGACAGTCCGCTATTTAAAGGCGATAATATTACAGATTAAACGCTGACAAACGAGTGTAGCAAGGCGCTGGTTTTCGCTGCAATTATCGAAAATTTCTGTTTAACAAATGTAAGAGTAGGTCTTACATATATTTTCTTTTACAAAAATATAATTTGCAGTAAAAAAAACTATCGGTGAAAATTGTAGTAGTCTACTATTGCCCACAACGAAAGAGAAGATGCGTGTTTGCACGCATTTTTTATTGTTGTGTAAAACTAATAAATTACTCTCAACAATTTTTGAAAGTATAATTATTCCTTTATATGTT
>CABUQL010000254.1 GCA_902493665.1 uncultured Eubacteriales bacterium | reverse complement strand
ATCTTATTATATAAGATGAGCGTTGCCCTAACCTTTTTTCTGCAAAACCGTCAACTCTTGCCGTTTGCACATTTACAACATGATTTTTTCAAATAAAACACCCCGAGGACGGTATAAAACCGCCCTCGGGGTGTGCTTTTACAGGAGAGATCTGTTAGCGGACAACAGGACTTGTGCCTGTTGACTGTTGATATGTCATTCCCTTATACGCGTATACGGAAAAGGAAACTCTGTAATCATATCCTTTAATAATTGCGGAAGAATCGGTGCAGGTTCTTTTCATTTTTGCTGTGAATTGATCGGCGAACATTTGGTTGTCGCTGTAGACGGTCTTCCACTTTCCCGATTCATATCTTTGGATATACATAAAAATTCTGATATCCGTAACTATGTCTTCGTCGCCGATTACATCGACTATACCTGTCGCTTTGCCTGTTGAAAAAATTGTCAGATTCGCGCTTTTGTCCACAATATACGCAGTTCTTTCCATGGCGCGGGAACCCGTTAAAAATGTCATCTCATAAGCAAGACGCTGCTCGGGATCGTCAAGGTCGTATTGTGCGTCCGCTTTTGCGGAAGTTCCTGCCGCGGACGCCGCAAAAAGTCCTATCATTATTGCAATAACAAGTATGCCGGAAATATATTTTCTCATAAATTGCTCCTCCTAACCGTTTTTATATAAATTCCGAATCATGTCTATTACCGATTCCGAAGAAATTTCGGAATCAAAAACATTTATCTTGTATATGAAGTCTTCGTCTTTCCATATATAGATATTAACATCCTCAAAGTATGAAACGACTATGTCATTGTTCACAATAATATTCTGCGCGGTATCTTCTACGGAAAACTTTTGCGGAATAGTTGCGTCATACATATTTATACGCATTGCATTTTCTTTACCGGCAGATTCTATGGAAAAATCATACCGAGTTTTCCCATAGGAAGAAGTATCATCTTCCCAACCTGTTATCTTTAACCCCTCGGGCAATTCAAATCTGAACTCTTGCGGGAGCGTTTCCTGTAGGTTAAGCGGTATTTCTTCGTCATTTGCCACCGCAATATTGTCGCTTTCAATCTGTTTGCGCTCTTTATATCTTGTCTCGTCAAGCGCATTATCGGCTATCTCTTTAAGAGTATCGAGCGGAATTGCCTCGTCCGCGGTCAAACGGAACTCGTTATAACCGTATATCCAAAGGAAAACGTTTTTGTTCCCAACTTTGTAATACGTTATCTCCCACGGAGTGTCCGCAAATTCGGGGTCAACGTACCTCGCGTTTTCGGGTATGTACGGTTTTGCCGAAGAAACCCGCTTCTGCTCAAAGGAGAACGTTTCATTTCCGTTTGAATATTCGAAATAATTCAAAGTATCGGTCTTTTTCTCCGAAACGAGTTCAAAGCCCTCGGGAACATAATACAATTTGAAATATGTATTGATTTTTTTGTTCTCCGCGATTTCTTTGTCCTTGTCCGATGAGAAATACTCCGTCCGTTCGCCGCCGAACAGACCCGATATAAAACTGAAAAGAGGTTCGCGTATAGCTTTGACTGAAAGGGGAACGGCGACAATGATGATGAACGTCAGCACGGCAATCAAAACGCGCCTGGGGATGCGATAAAAGACCATGTACCATTGCGGTTTTGCAAAAAGTTTTTCCATCTTTGCCTTGTGCTCGTCCGAAAACTCTTCCTGTGCGGGAGGAATGTCGTTTAAGTCGGGAATTCTGTCAAACATTCCCTGTGCAAGTTTTTTCATCAACTCCTTTTCAGTCATCAAAAATCACCCCTTTCAAAGCCTCGGCAATGATTTTTCGAATTCGGCAGATCCTTTGACGTACTGTTTGTTCCTTTATGTTCATCAGAAGACCTATTTGTCTGCAAGTCAAACCGCGGACAAAATGCAGCATAAACGGCATTTTCAACTTGTAAGGCAATTTTTCAATCACTTCAATCACCTTATCCAATGTCAGTTTATCTACAACGCTGTCTGCCAACTCGTCCATGCTTTGCCTGAAATTTTGAATTTCGTCTGTCAAAAACATTACGGATTTTCTTTATTCTTTTTTTCAAGTTTATCCAAACAAATACCGGCTAAAGTTGCGTAGAGATAATTCTTTATTTCTTTTGAGTCAACCTCATCCCCTTTCGGAGGCGGCAAAGCCATAATTATCCGGCAGAAAGTTTGACTGACGGCATCTTCCGCATCCTGAAAGTTGCCGCTTCTGCCAAGTTTACCTATTGCATAAGTCAGTAAATTTTTTGAATACTTTTTATAAAGTTCCTCAAATGCCTTTTGGTCTTCTTCATCGTTAATTGTTTGTAAGAATATACACAGCATTTAAAGAACACTCCTTCTTTTTTCTTTGGGATTGATTATAGCACAGAAAAATACCGTTTTCAAGAGGTTTTTCGATTTTTTTGTCCAAAAATAAATTTTACAAAAAGTTCACACGGATTTCTGTCACGTTTTTGATTTTTCGACCGTATTATATTATTATAGGCATTTTTTCTGAACCGGTATTTTGTGAATTTTTTGTAAAATAAACAGTTTTTTTGTCACGTTTTGCCGTTTTTTGCCGTATAAATAAGCAAAAGAGCAAAAAACGGTTTCCGACGCTCTGTTCCGACAAAAAATCTTTCAAAAACAAATCTCTCCTTTTCTCCTTTTATGCCCCCCCCAACCCACTCCGTCATGACAGGCTGTTGAAAGATTTGCTGCCGCAG
>CABUQL010000253.1 GCA_902493665.1 uncultured Eubacteriales bacterium | reverse complement strand
AAGATATGTGAAAGAATCAAAAAAACTTGCCGAGGAAAAAGGCTTTGACGATGTATTTACGTTTCATCTGTGCGATGCGGCAAAACTTGAGTTCCCCGACGATACGTTTGACACAATTATTATGAACGATTCGATGGAGCATGTTGCAAATCCCGAAAGGGTGCTCGGTGAATGTTACAGAGTATTAAAAAGCGGCGGCAGACTTTTTGTGAATTTCTGTCCGTATTACCACCCGTTCGGAGCTCATTTGAGCGATGTTATGGGGTTCCCGTGGGTTCATATATTTTTCGGCGAACAAACAATGATAGACGCTTACAAAGATCTGGTATCGGATATGCCCGACAGGGATATGAGAATAAATTTCAGATTTTCAAAAGATGAAAACGGAAAAGACACAATTTCTTATATTAACAAAATGACAATAAAAAGATACAAAAACATAGTGAAGAATTCAAAGTTTAAAGCACCTGTTTATTACCGCGAAGTACCGCTCAGAGGGTTTCTTGCTCCTCTTGCAAATTTCCCGCCCACAAGAGAGTACTTTGTAAAAATGGTTGTTTCAATATTTGAAAAACAATAATAAATAAAACAAAAATATTGTAAAATGTTCGGAGGATAAAATGAGTTTAAATAAAAAAAGAATAGTCGTAAAGGTCGGAACCTCTACGCTTACAAATGAAGACGTAAAAAACAATTTAAGAGCGCTCGACATGCTCACACGTGTGCTGTCCGATATCCACAACCTCGACTATGAGGTGATTTTGGTTTCTTCGGGAGCCATTGCCGTAGGTTCAAATAAACTGGGATTTAAAACACGTCCCGAAAGTATGCGTATGAAACAGGCTGCTGCGGCGGTAGGTCAGTGCAGTATAATGTATTTTTACGATAAGTTTTTTGCAGATTACGACAAAACAACGGCACAGATTCTTTTAAACGCCGACGATATTGAAATTGAAGAAAAGAAGGAAAACTTAACAAACACATTTAACACACTTTTGGAACTCGGCGTAATTCCCGTTGTAAATGAAAACGACTCCGTAAGCTATACGGAAATCGAATCAAAAGACAGACTTTTCGGCGACAACGATATGCTTTCCGCAATTGTTGCAATTTTGTGCAAAGCCGACAAGCTTGTTATTTTTTCCGACATAGACGGTTTTTACGACGGCGACCCGAGATTTAATGCAGATGCAAAGCTTATAAAACGCATTGAAAAAATAGACGGCAATATGCTTTCTCTTGCAGGCGGAGCAGGTTCGAGAAGAGGAACCGGCGGTATGCAGACCAAACTTAAAGCGGCACTTCTTGCAACCTCGCAGGGAATTGACACAATTGTTACGAACGGAAAAAATCCGTCGTCGCTTTATGATATTGTTGAAGGAAAAGTTGACGGAACGCTTTTTGTCGGCAGAAAGTAGAATACATAAATCTTTGTTTGTAAATAATATATAAAAAGTAATCAGAATAGTTGTAAAGAATACACAATATTTTATAAATCCAATTGATATTTTTTGTAATAAATGTTATAATAAATCTGATTTGGTTTTATTTTCATAATTTAATTTGACTGCCAAAATCTAATCATAATCAAGGTTAAATTTTGCGGTCCGAGAGGGAGATGTTGTGATGTCATTCTTTATGATTATTCTGATTTTTTCATCTCTTTTAACGCTTGCCTTTGCAGCATTTAACTTTTTCAGCGTTAAAAAGCTTGATGAAGGAACGGAAAGAATGAAAAAAATTGCGGCGGCAATAAGACTCGGAGCAAACACTTTTATAAGATATGAATATAAAATTCTGCTCATTGTCGTAATAGTCGTTGCGCTTATTTTAAGCATTGTTATAAGTCCTTCAGCAGCGGTTTCGTATGTAATAGGCTCTGTTATGAGCGCACTTGCCGGCTGGATTGGCATGAAAATTTCAACGTATGCAAACGTCCGTGTGTCAAATACGGCAAGAACAACAAAAAAACTCGGCGATACGCTTAAAGTTGCATTTAAGGGCGGAAGCGTTATGGGACTTTGCGTGGGCGGTTTCGCACTTTTGGGATTGTTTTTCGTGTATCTCATTTTCGGTATATGGCTCGGTCAGTTAAATGATGTTGCCGTTATGCAGAAAAATATGATAGGTCTTGAAATTTTCCCGTTCACAATGTCGCTTTCAAGTTATGCTCTCGGCTGCTCTATTATTGCAATGTTTAACAGAGTCGGCGGAGGAATATACACAAAAGCTGCTGATATGGGAGCTGACCTTGTCGGAAAAACAGAGGCTCATATTCCCGAAGACGACCCGAGAAATCCGGCTACAATTGCCGATAACGTGGGAGATAACGTCGGCGACGTTGCAGGTCTTGGTTCAGACCTTTTGGAAAGCTATGTCGGAGCAATAACATCTGCGATAATACTTGCGGTTTATCTTCTTTTCACATCTAATCAGACAACAGGTATAATTGCAAAAGCGCTTACGGATAAGCTTTTGTTTTATCCTTTGATTTTTGCATCGGGCGGACTTGTTGCATGTGTTTTGGGAATACTGTTTTTGCAGTGCAAAAAAGTTTCAGAAAATCCGCACAGAGAGCTTAACGGTTCAACGTATATTTCGGCGGCGCTCACAATGGTTTTCGGATATTTTGCGACAAAGTATATGCTTTGCGGTGAAAGTCTTGACGGAATGGGATTTGCGGCAGGCTGGATATCTCCGTGGATTGCCGCTTCTGTCGGAATAATAAG
>CABUQL010000252.1 GCA_902493665.1 uncultured Eubacteriales bacterium | reverse complement strand
CCGATTGTGATTGAAACGTCGTCAGTCAAACCGATTCTTGAAGCAGTTGAAAGGTATCCTGTGGGATATCCGCCTCTGCCCTTAGCGTATACTTCGTAGCCAAGGAAAGAAACGAGAGCCGAAACTGCTTCTTCGCCTGCAACTTTGTCAGCAGGTCTGAAACTTCCTGTTTCGTCACCTTTTAATATTCCTGCATCGGAAAGTGCTTTTATTGCTCCTGAATATTGATTTGAAGAAGGAACATCAGCAAATTTTGTGTTTGCCGAGTCGCTAACGCTTACAGGAAGGAATTCTGCCAAAACACCGGCAAATGCTTCTCTTGTAAGTTCTGCGTTTTCATCAAAGCCACCAAGGAAGTTTTCTAAAAATCCGAGATCTGTAAACGTTCTTGCGATTTTCTGATACTGTTCCGGAATGTTTGCAAGCTGATTTGATGAATCATCTTCACTTGCACCTTCGGGAGCAATAGTGATATCGTCAATGTAAATTTCGTTTGTACCGTTCGGGTTAAATCCGAGTTGTGTTAATATTTCGTTTGTGTGTTCATAAGTGAAAGAAACTTCTGTCCAAACACCTTTTTTAACATCAACGTTTACAGACTTTGCAGGAGATGTTGCAAAATCGGTATTTGCAGTAGAGTAAATACCTACAAGGCACTTAATGTCAGCATTTGGAGAATAAAGCCAAGCACTTACGTTAAATGTTTCGCCGATACCTTCTTTTGAAAACATATCGATAAATTTAATTCTGTGTGTATCAGCTCCTCTTTCACCGAAGTGAACGGATTTGCCTTTACCTGTTGTGTGGTCATACTGTGTTGAAAGACGAAGTTTCGCAATCGTATATGCACCGCCCGCCATAACTTCTTTATTTGTTATAGCAGTCATGTTATCAAATGTAAGCTTTTTAACAAGATTGTTTCCTGTTGAAGGAGTTGACGGTGTTGTAGGTGTTGTAGGTGTCGTCGGCGTAGTTGGCGTTGTAGGTGTTGTGACGGACGGAAGCGAACCTTCTGTAACAATGATATCGTCGATATAGAGTACATCGCTGAAGTTGTCGCCTGCATCTCCCTGGCATACACCAACCTGGTTAATTCCTTTTGAAATTACTTCGTCTGTTACTTCAAGACCAACCTGACACTGGGTCCAAGTATTTGCAGGAACAGCTATAGCAGTTTTTGTAAATGTAGTATAAGCATTTTTCGTTCCTGTATCACTGTATGTACCGAGTGTAATTTTTGATTCTTTGGGGGTGTAAACGCTTACAGAAATTGTGTATTTTTTGCCTTTCTGAGCAGCAGTAAAAGCGCCGTCACCGAAAAGGCCCTTAAATTTAACACGGTTTGTGTTTTTTGTAATATTTCCCATTTTTAAGCTTTTGCCCGATCCGCCGCCAGCAATTGAACTTTCAACGGCAAGACCGTCAAGCTTATACTCACCGCCTCCAACAAGACTTGTTTTAAGCGTTGCAAGAGATGCATCTGTATAATCATTAAAATCAATCTTTTTAACCACCGTGTCGGCAGCAAAAACCGAACCTATAGGAGTTACGGCAATGGAAACCAAAACGGCAATCGAAAGAATTAATGAAAGTATTCTTTTCATATAAGTTACCTATCCTTTCCGAAGATATCCTGCAACGAAATGAGAAGTTATCCCATTTCGCTGCAATTATTTATCATCTTATCCTATTAATGCATTAAGTATTTTTGCTACCTGTGCCCTTGTTGCGGTTTCAAGAGGACCGAAGTTATTTTCATCGAGTCCCGAAACAATGCCGGCTCTCTGCAAAATCTTAACTGCTTCTGCAGCGTAAGATGCAATGCTGTAATTGTCGGCAAATGTGATTTCAGAAGTTGTCGCATTAATGGGTTTGCCAAGTAACTCAGCCATTCTGACTATCAAAACAACCATATCCTGACGTGTGATGTAATCATTTACACCGAAAGCACCGCTTCCCATGCCTTTTGCAACACCAAGTTTTTCAAGTGTTGCAACGTATGTGTAGTACCAGTCGAATGTAGAAACATCGTCAAACGAGCATGTTGCCGCTTTATCCTCAACACCGAATGCAGAAACAAGAAGTTTTGCAAATTCTGCACGTGTGATGTTATTGTTAGGTCTGAACGTTCCGTCTTCATATCCCGAAATTGCACCTTTCTTAGCTAACGAAAGAATGCTTTCTGAAGCCCACGGAGCAAGGTCAAGATCTGTAAATGCTACATCATTGTTGTTTGTATTGTTATTAGTTGTGTTATTATTTGTGATTGTTGACGGAAGTCCTGTGTTCTTTCCGCCGCTGCCGCCGCTTCCTTTAGATGGCTTTTTACCATCGTCGGAGCTATCCGATTTCGGAAGAAGGTTTGGAATGTTTTTGTTAAGATCTTTGATTCCGTTTTTGCGAACGTAATTTGCAATGTTTGTCTGCGCTGTTTTGTAATCGCTCGTACCTTTAAGCGCAACAACTTTTGACCAATTTGTCAAACCGAGATATTCACTGTTATCGTCGATAACTTTGTAGATGCCTGTGTCAAACTCTTCAGCTTCCAAGGACAAAGTGATGATTTCATCACAAATGTTACTCAAAATCTCTTCTGAATTTGCAGCATCTCTCGGAAGAGCCTTCATAATTACGTTAGTTTTGAATTCATTGCTGCCGTTCATATACTGTTTTGTGAACGGTGTGTATTTTTCAATGTCAATATATGCTTCGTCGTCTTCTTTAAGCATTCTTAC
>CABUQL010000251.1 GCA_902493665.1 uncultured Eubacteriales bacterium | reverse complement strand
TATAGGTCAGGGACTTCCTATTTTACTCCCGAAAGGCGCAAAAGTTATTCAGATACTTCAAAGATTTGTTGAAGACGAAGAAGCAAAAAGAGGCTGGCTCCTTACAAAAACGCCTTACATGGCAAAAAGCGATTTATATAAACTTTCAGGACACTGGGATCATTACCTTGACGGTATGTTTGTTATGGGCGACGAAAAGAAAGACAAAGAAGTTTTTGCACTCCGTCCTATGACATGTCCTTTCCAGTACCAGGCATATCTTTCAAAAATGCGCAGCTACCGCGATTTGCCGCTCAGATATAACGAAACATCAACACTTTTCAGAAACGAAGCATCGGGCGAAATGCACGGTCTTATACGTGTAAGACAGTTCACAATTTCCGAAGGCCACCTTATGTGCCGTCCCGATCAGCTTGAAGAAGAATTTAAGGGCTGTCTTGAGCTTGCAATTTATATGCTTAAAACATTAGGTCTTTACGAAGATGTATCATACAGATTCTCACAGTGGGATCCCGACGACAGAGAAAAATATATCGGTACCGAGGAACAGTGGGACGAAGCTCAGGGTACTATGAAAAAAATTCTAGACCACCTTGAAATTCCGTATAAAATCGGTATCGGCGAAGCTGCATTTTACGGTCCTAAGCTTGATATACAGATTAAAAACGTATTCGGTAAAGAAGATACCCTTATAACAATCCAGATGCTTGCCGAAAAATTCGGTATGGAATACACAGATTCCGACGGCGAAAAGAAAAACCCGTATATTATCCACAGAACTTCAATAGGCTGCTACGAAAGAACGCTTGCCCTTCTTATTGAAAAATATGCAGGTGCTTTCCCGACGTGGCTTGCTCCTGTTCAGGTTCAGATTATTCCTGTTTCGGAAAAACATTTTGATTATTCTAAGAAACTTGAGAAAATATTTGTGGAAAACAACATAAGATGCGAGGCTGATTACAGAAACGAAAAACTCGGTTACAAAATCAGATCCGCACAGCTTGAAAAAATTCCGTATATGCTTATTGTCGGCGATAAAGAGGCAGAAAACAACGAAGTTTCGGTTCGTTCGCATAAAAACGGCGATATCGGCACAAAATCGCTTGATGATTTCTTAAGTATGATTTTGGAAGAAATCAAAAACAAATCATTATAATTTATAAATCACAAAACACCTTACTTTTTCGGTAAGGTGTTTTTTAGTGTCTGAATATTGGATATAACAGGTTTAATTGCATTTGTTTCTTATGATATCATTTTTTTCATTCCGCAAAGTATCTTTTTTTCAAGACGCGACACCTGAACCTGCGAAATGCCCAGCATCGATGCAATTTCGGTTTGAGTTTTTCCTCGGAAATATCTTAAAATGATTATTTTACGGTCACGCTCGTTCAAACTTACAATAGCAGATTTCAATGCGATTTTGTCTATCATATCAACTTCGCTGAAAGTTTGTTTTGAAATACTGTCTATTAAATACATAGGATTCTTTTCGTTATCGTTGAGCGTCCTGTTCAGCGATTCCGGCGCACAAATACTGTCGAGCGCAACTGCAACGTCTTCCGAACTTATATTTAAGAAATCAGCAATTTCGGATATTTTAGGTTCCCTGCCTGTTTTCGCTTCAATTTCATTTGATGCACGTACAACTTTAAGCGCCGTTTCTTTTATGCTGCGGCTTACCTTTATTAAACCGTCGTCGCGCAAAAACCGCTTAATCTCCCCCATTATCATCGGAACCGCATATGTTGAAAATTTTACATTAAAATTTAAATCAAAGTTTTTAACCGCTTTAATAAGACCTATGCTGCCTATCTGAAACAAATCGTCAAATTCATAACCGCGGTTTGCAAATTTTCTTACAATACTCCATATTAGCCCCACATTTTCTTTTATAATTGTATCAAGAGCGTTTTTGTCGCCGTTTTTTGCACGTTTAATTAATTCTGTGTTCAAAAATACTTCACCGCCGGCTTTTATATTCTGTCTCTTCCGATTTTTTTAAGCATGGTGATTTTCGTCCCCACACCGGGTATTGAGTCCACTTTTATACTGTCCATAAAAGTTTCCATAACGGTAAAACCCATTCCCGAACGTTCGTTTTCCGGCGATGAAGTGTAGAGCGGTTCCATGGCTTTTTTTACATCTTCTATGCCCTTTCCGTTGTCTTTTACCACTATTTCAAGCTCATCGCCCGTAAGCGTACACGATATGTAAATAATTCCCGTTTTGTCGGGGTATCCGTGAACAATTGCGTTTGTTACCGCCTCGGACACCGCTGTTTTAATGTCGGCAAACTCCGTTGCGGTAGGGTCTGCAAGCGACGCAAAAGCCGATACGGCAGCTCGCGCGAAAAACTCATTTTCCGATTTCGACAAAAAATCTATGTTAACTTTATTTTCTTTCATTTTATCACCCCGTTAAATACATTTTAATGCATCATCGACATTGTCCTTTACGGCAATGATTTTTTCAACGCCGCACATTTTTATGATTTTGTCAATGCTTTTTGAACCCGTTACCAGCATAAGATGTCCGCCGATTGATTTTACAAGCTTGTACCTGCCAATTATTATTCCTATTCCCGAACTGTCCATAAACTTTAATTCCGACAAATCAAGTATCAGGTTTTTAAGATTTGCCGCTTTGATTTTTGAATCAATCTTTTCTCTTATTTGTTCCGCGCCGTGATGATCAAGTTCGCCGAGCATTTTGACAATAAGAACATTTTCTATTGTCTGAAATATAATTTG
>CABUQL010000250.1 GCA_902493665.1 uncultured Eubacteriales bacterium | reverse complement strand
CCCAATAATCCCATGCACCGAACTGGTCGTGGTATCCGCATGCGATAACAGTGGGAGATGTTTCGGCATTTACAAGTCTTTCGTGGTATTTAACGCCGTCGCCCATTCCTGTGATACAAGCCTGAACCCATCCTGTAAGTTTGTTCCCGTGTCTGTCTGTAAGGAAGGGCTGTTCGCCGTAGTTTTCGCCTTTTTTATAGCCGTATGCCGAGTAATCGCCAAGTTCTTCAAGGCTTTCAGGGTCTTTATGAGTTAAAAGCGATGTATAAGCTGCTTTTGACATACCGCTTGTAACAATTCTCGATGCATCGTAACCGTAATCTTCGGCATAGTATTTAACACATCTTGATGCGGCAGTGTGCGCTTTAACACCGTTTTGTTTTGCAGTGCCGTAACCGCTGTAGTAGCCGTAATGGTCATCACGTGCCATCGGATAATATTCGTGGTCGTATGTAACTGTTGCATATCCTCTGAACGATGCACCGGCTTCATATGCAGATGTGCTTGAGCCCGATCTTCTCTCCCATGAAGATGAATTCAAAAATACAGGGGGAGCTTCTTTAGGATTTGCCGGGTACACAATGTCAAGACAAAGTCTTGTGTCAATCGGAGTACCGTCTTTTTTAACAAGCTGCGAAATGTCGGTAGCTTCAAACCAACCGCCTTGATAGTTGTTTCCTTCGCATGCGGGGATTCTGCTTCCGTAAGTATTCTTAAAGCCGTTTGCATTGTTCCAGCTTGCCAAAATTGCTTCTGCGGTTCCTTTTGCACCGTTTTTTAAGAGGTCAAAGAACTCAATGTCGCGGACAAGTCTGCAGCCCTGCGGAACGAGGTACTGTGTTTCGTTAACAAATGAATTTCCCGCCATATACTTTTTGTTTGCCTGGATGTCTGTTCTTATAATATTTGCAACAACGTTGTCAAGTGCGGGGGATACCGCTTTGGGATTGTTCTTAAAGTCTAGAGTAACAACAACATACTGATTAGGTGTTTTAAGATAATCAGACAAAATGCTGCCGTCGCTTTCTGTTCCCACAACAGGCATACCGTGGTTCATTATGTAAACAAGAACCGCACCTGTTTTGTTGTCTGTTTTTCCGTTAACGTAAGTGTTTACGTGAACATCAAAACTTCCGTAATGATCGTATTTGCTGCTTGCAACAATATCTTCGCTGTTAACGAGATACTGCGCAATTTCACTGATTACATTTGCATCGTTTGCAAATACCGCCATCTGAGGCATCATTGTAAAAAGCATGAATACCGTCAGAAGCATACCAATTAGTTTCTTCATTTTAAACTCTCCTTCTTTTAATTATTATATTTGATTAATATAATGAGCAGTTTTAGGCTGTGCAATAAAAAGCACTATTTTGATAAATGTTTTATTATAATTATATTGTATCATATAAAGCAAACTTGTAAAGCAGTTAAAAAGCGAGATTTTTTTAAAGGTGAGAAAAAATCACCCGACAAGTGTTTTTTATTCTTTATATAAGTTTAGCACAAATAAATATATAATTATATTCTATTTTTGTGCATTTTTAAAATATTTTTATTCATAATTTGCACTATTTTAGATAATTACTACGTTTTTTGTATAAAAGCAATAAAATGAACAAATATTGCACTTATCACATTATACTTAAATTATAGCATTAAAAAAATAAAAATCTATACACTTTTATGCTAAGTTTTAGCACTATTTTGCTACAATTCTATAAGACGCCGGAAACTTAAGAACAATATGGTTTACAAAGAAAAATTTGTAAAATAAGATGTCTGCTGTGTTTGAGTTTTTGATGGCAGGTTACCCCGAGAGATAAAAAATAAAGAGTAAAAAAGCAATTTGCTTTTTTACTCTTCTTCGTTTTGAGAAAATTTATTTCTGTAATTTGTCGGGGTTAAGCCGACGTGTTTTTCAAATTTTGAGCAAAAATAGTTCGAATCTTTAAAGCCGACTCTTGCGGCAACTTCAAATATTTTTATTTTTTTCGTTGAGAGAAGTTTTTTTGCTTCGTTAAGCCTTATTTCATTTAAAAACTTATTAAAACTCGTTCCCGTAATTTTTTTAAAAAGCTGCCCCAGATAAGAAACGTTAATAAAATATTTTTGCGCAAAATATTTTAAATCAATATCATCGCCGTAGTTTTTTGCGGCATAATCTATAATACTGTTTACAACGCTTTCGCCGTCGTTTTTAATGTGTGCTTTAATTTGAGCACTCATATTTTTTAAAAATTCGCAAAGTTTTGTTTTCACATAATTAATGTTTGATGTTTCAATACTGTCAATCCATCCATCGTTAAAATACACATTTGAAATGTCTGCACCGAGAGAAGCGGAACTGTTTATGATGCGCACGGCAACGTCATGTATTGCAATTTTTACCGACGAAACATAAACACGGTTTTCATACATTGATTTCATAAAGCTTTCTGCCGCTTCCAAAATTTCCGGTTCGCTTCCGCTTACTACGGTTTCTGCGGTGTCGGAAACAACTGATTTGTCATATATGTATGAAAAAGTATTTTTTTGCTCTTTTTCAAAATCGGTAATCGATTCTTTATTTTTATAAAATCTTATATTGTTTAAAAACGCGACGCTTTTTTTCGATTCGGAAAGTTTAAATACAGAATCAACGCATTTTCCGCTCGTTATACTGATTTTGATGTTTTCATCTTCCAAAAGAGCAGAAAGCCTTTTGTTTAAATGCTCGGTTTTAAATCCGTTTTCGTTAAGCTTTAAAACATCTGCCACAAACCTTGTTGTA
>CABUQL010000249.1 GCA_902493665.1 uncultured Eubacteriales bacterium | reverse complement strand
ATACAACTACACGCAGGAACAAGTAGCCGACAGGATAGGAAAAAGCCGCCCGGCAGTTGCAAATAGTTTGCGTTTGCTTACCCTTTCTCCGTCTGTCATCGACCTCGTGGAAAAAAATCAGCTTTCCGCAGGCCATGCGCGTTGTTTGGTAGTTGTTCAAGATCCTGCGTTACAGTATCAGTTGGCGACCGAGGCGATAAAGCGTGCGCTTTCCGTGCGTGACTTTGAAAAAATGGTCAAAAAGGCCGTTATACCGCAGCAAAAAACCGTTGCTCCGCAACAAAGTATCGAGTTAAAAGATATGGTAAACAGAATGCAGCGTGTTTTTGCCACAAAAGTTACCGTGTTGGGCAATGATAACAAAGGGCGTATTTATATTGATTATTATAATCGCGATGATCTCGACAGAATCAGTTCTATTTTGAGTTCTTTGGAAAAATAATCAATCGATAGCCTATTTAATATGTGTTTTTGGGAGTGTTTCACGTGAAACACTCCCATTTTTATACAGAAATATGTTTCACGTGAAACATATTTAGAAATAGATTTCTACAAAATCTAGTAAAAATATTCAAGCAGTAATTATAATCAAATATAAATAAATTGTATATAAAAATTTGACGAACAATTACTCATTTAAAACAAAAATAGTTATGAAATCATAACTTAGATAATTAGTGATATTTACAATGTAAAGAATGTTCCACGTGAAACAATCAATTAAGCTAAACACGGGATATGCTTGCTGTCTAAACGTTAATATGTGTAATTTTACTTAAACAGAAATAACAAGTAAAATAGAGAAAATAAACATATATATCTTTGCGCTATCAAATTGACTGGCGATAGTTATCTCTGTTGAGGAAACGCTAATGTGACGCTTTATAAGGGCATAACGCAAAATATATAATATTACGTTTGAAAAATTGTCATAAAAAGTTCATCAGGAAAATACACTTATCCACAAAGTTATATACATGTGTGGATAAGTAAACCACATTGCAAGTATAAAGATAAAACTAATGATAAACCGGTAGTGCAATATTGTAGATGTGATAAAAACAAATGAAAGCATATATTATATGTGGATAAAGTTACGTCACTTTGAGATATGCACTGTTTATCGCAATTTATCCACAATCGTGTATAACTTGCGCTTGAAAAAATATATTATATATAAAATATATTAAAAAATATATAAATTGCCGACTGGCTCAGTCTTAATACAGGTATTTAATGTGATATTCCAGAATAATATATAAGAAATTTGCATTACAATGAATTTAATCAATATAGAACAAATCATTAAAAAATCAAATTTTTATAACCGCTAAATAAAATATTTACTCATGGTATAAGATAATTTTATTTTTGTGTTATAATTTTATTCCTTTTTTGTGTTTTCTGTTTATAGGGACGAATAGCACGCATATTATATAAGCTAAATAAAATATATCAATAAGCCAAATAAAATATATTGCATTTGCAGAATTATACAATATATTTCTTTCCGCGGCTTACTTTTTGCGCTAAAATAGGCATTATAGGCGGCTTGCCGATCACAAATCTTGCTTTTTGCTGCAAAAAAAACGCAATCTGGCAGTGCTACATCGGCGCTATTTCGGCTTATTGGGAATATTGTTGATGCTAAACTGCCGCCAAAACAAGTCGACGAGAGAAAACAACCGCTATGGAAAAACCGCGCCGTCTTGTCAAAGCGAACGTCTGAAAACTAAGCCGCTAATTAAAACCCGTAAAGCTCTTTTTTGAATACTTCACAATGCTATTTTCGAGCAGCTTTTGGCAGCACCTAAGCCGCGCCGACCGGAATTTTCAACATAAAAACGGCGTGAATTTTATAGAAAATGCTCACGGGATAGAGTCCGTAGCTTTTGATAAACGACGGCCCGGGCGATGAAAGCAAAGCGAATATTTGTGAATAATATTCAAAAGGCATGAATATTTCCCTTTTATGCGAGACATAACGCTAATAATTTATACGATAAATTTTCGTATTGCATAAAAATTAAGACGTATTACGCTCATCGAAAAGGCATAAAATATCCCAAAAATAATAATAAAATACAGTAAAAATAAACATTTTTCCAGAATACGAGAATATTTCGTATTAAAAACAAGCAGAATTAATCGCTTAAAGAAATTTTGATAAAATGCATAATTATTTACAATAGAATTCTTTTAAATTTAAAAAACGTCGGACAAAACACCTAAAGAAACGGACGTGATTTTTGGGGCGCGGCGCGTTTTTTGAAAAAGCGGCCAAAAACAACGAAAAACAGCATGTTTTTTGCAAATTTAGCGACCGAAATATATGTTGCCATGAATACCGGGCAGAAGTTACTTTTGACGGTAAAGTAAAGTTTTAGCGATTTACTGCAAGCCGGAGCGCAAAAAAAACAATAAATATACTAAAAATTTTACGAATAAATTTCGTAAAACGTCTCTTCGAGCGATAATTTGCTTTTATGCGTCGCGTCTAAAAAACGGCAATTTTTTAGTAAAATGAGCCTAAAAAACAGCGTTTTTGCGGAAATACGAAAAATTTTCGTTTAATACGAAGAATTTTCGTACAGAAAAGCGGGTAAAAACCCGTATTAATTCCGAAAAAAACGAGGCATTATGCCGTGCGCTCCTTTACGGAAAATTATTTGCCGCCGTGCCGTCAAGATCTTTATCTGCCGGCTTTAATGCGAGCGCTGATTTTATGTTCCGTACCTTCCGCAGTAAAAGTTAAGATTGCGTCTTCTTTATTTGCGGACGAGACAAAGCG
>CABUQL010000248.1 GCA_902493665.1 uncultured Eubacteriales bacterium | reverse complement strand
ATAAAAAATTTGCTCTTTTTAAACTCTTCGACCTCTAATTTAGGAAAATTTTTGTTTTTTTGCTGCGTAAAGACGCAGAAAGGCTTTGTGCCTTTCGAGGCTGACAAGTCGAAAAAACGGGAATTTAACAAATTAGAGGCATGTTGTGTTCGACTATCTAGTGCCAAGGCCGAAGTGCATTTATCAATCAATGCATTGATTTTGCGCTCAAAAATATGAAAGATAATTAAAAAAATAATAAAAAACACACCGAAACAAATTTATTTCGGTGTGTTTTTTAATGAAGTTTATTGACAGCTAAAATATTTTACAAGTATTTATTGTCCGTATAAAAGATACCGGCATTATGTCCTTTTAAAAACTTAAAATTTTTTCTTTGACCGTACAAAGGCCGGTTAAAATTGCTTAAATACGTTTTACTCATATGCTTCAAAATCATTATATTCGCCGTTTAACTCTATATCCTCAGGCAGCTGCTCCCATGCGGAAACTGTGTTTTCTTCAATTGTTTTTGGAACGCTCGTTTTTTTCGTTCCGATTACAACAACCTGATCGGTGGGAATATAATTACTTCTCGCTATAAGCTTTGCTTCGCTTTTTTCCCCATTTTCATAAACCGTTTTATAAGTATTTACAATGCTTCCGTTAACACCTTTTTTCTCGATTTTTTTCTTTCCGCTTGCAAGATTTTTATCTTCAATTGTTTTTTCCTTAAAAGCAGTTGTGCCCACTTTTTCGGTTGTAATCTCAACCTTTTTATCGGTAAGTTTAAGTCCCTTAACACTGCACGTAATACTTGAACCGTTCGTTTTTGCGCTAAGTCTTACAGGGTACGGCTGATTATTTGTAAAAACAAAATCAATCTGTCCGTAAGACACCGTTGCGTCGCGGCCTTCAGGCACATAGCTTACGGGCATTGAGTGGTTTGTTCTGTAAACGATTTCGAGGTCTGCATAAACAATTGCGTTAAAAAGTGTTGACGACACCTGACATATTCCGCCGCCTATTCCGTCGACAACCTCGCCCGCCTGATAAACCTTTGCGGTCTGAAAACCGTTTTCGCTGTTACGGGGTCCGACAACATCATTAAAAGAAAATCTTTCGCCGGGCTTTAGTATCATACCGTCTATTTTTCCTGCCGCAAGGTCTATGTTTGCACATCTTCCCGTAACGCTTGCATTATATTTCGTGGTAAACGTACCCATTATTTCGCCGTAATTATCAATAAACCAGTCGTCATTTTTCTCAGGTTTTGTAATTTTTATCGGGATATAATAAGTCTGTGTATTGTTTTCGTTTTCAAGAAGAATTTTTTCGGCTTCTTTTATATCAAAATCAATGCCGTCAACCGAATCTTTATACCCTATTTTATTTGGCGGCAGTGAAAAAACGGCGTCCGACGGGTCTTTGTGAAACTCATCGTAAAGACGTTTTGCACTGTATCTTAAAGGCTTACATTCCTCAACAATTATTTCATAAACAGTGTCGGCATTCCTTGAAAGAGTTGATATTATCTTGTTTTTGAGCTTGTCAATATCAACACCCCTGCCCGAAAATCCGTTTGTTATCGCAAGATTTTCTCCTTCAACAACAACTTTTGTTTTAAGCGCACTGTCTATCGCGTCGGGAACATTTTCATTTATGATGTCATAAAGCTTATCTTCGGAAATTGAAAGCTTAATCGGAAGTATGTGTTTTTTAAATGTATATTCAAACGCTCCGAAAATACTTTTAAAAAATCCTTTTTCTTTTCCGAGCTCATATGCGTCCATAACAGTATCAAAATGTTTGTAATTTAAAAGCGCTTTTTTTGCCGGAATTTCAAACACCTTATTGTTATACGAAAACTTAAGTTTTATATTTTCGGCATTATATTTTTCCTCAAGCAAAGACGCAGCTTCATCAGCGGTCATACCGCCGATTTTTGTTTCGTTTATGTAAATATTTTTGTAGATAACGTTTTTATCGGCAGAAACGATGTATAAACTTATAAGAAAAAGTGCAAGTATTAAAACGGCGATAACCGACAAAACAATTATTACAGATTTTTTTACATATTTTTTTGACTCTGTCTGCAGCGGCATATCAGACATTTATAAATTCCACCTTTCAATCAGGGCATATAGGATTCGGCAATCCGCTGCCTTAAATACATACTATATATTTATTTTTCTTCAGTTTAAAAATTACTTGTTTTTGTGAAACTTATTTTAAGCGTCACTCATATAATCGGATTATGACATCGGAAAACCAAAATCCAATTATTATGTAAAAAACAAATTTTACAAAAATTCCACCCCAAAACCGGAGTGGAATTTTTTGCATTTTAAATCACTTATGACATACTTTAAATCATATCAAAAGAAAATTACTTGTTTTCAGCCATTCTCTTGTATACTTCATATCTTGTCTTAAGGTCTTTTTCAGCCTTTTCAAAGAGCTGTCCTGCAATGTCAGGATGTGCTTTCTTAAGAAGGAGGTATCTGTTTTCGCCTTCGAGGAAGTCTTTAACTTCGCCTGTAGGTTCTTTAGAATCAAGTGTAAACGGATTCTTTCCTTCATCAGCGAGCTCAGGATTATATCTCCAGAGGTGCCAGTATCCTGTGTCAACAGCTTTCTTTTCTTCCAAGATTGTGTTAGCCATACCAACTTTGATACCGTGGTTGATACAAGGAGCGTATGCGATAACAATTGAAGGACCGTGGTAAGCTTCAGCTTCTTTAATTGCTTTAATTGCCTGAGCCATATTAGCACCGAGTGCAATCTGTGCAACATATACATAACCGTATGTTG
>CABUQL010000247.1 GCA_902493665.1 uncultured Eubacteriales bacterium | reverse complement strand
TAATATGCCTTTGTTTTTTCCGTTGTAAGACTTTCAAATTCATCTATATTGTCGGGGTCTGCAAATTTAACGTTTATTCCGAGTTCCGGAAGCGTTTTTGAAAAAAGATTAATCGTTCCGCCGTAAAGTGCGGTTGACGAAACAATTTCATCGCCTGCGTGCGCAATGTTCACGATAGTTGAAAAAATTGCGGCATGTCCCGACGAAAAAGCAAGCGCCCCTACTCCGCCTTCAAGCGCCGCCACACGTTTTTCCAAAACATCCTGTGTGGGATTTCCGAGTCTTGTGTAAATATTTCCGCCTTCTTCAAGCGAAAAAAGCTTTTTTGCATGCTCGGAATTGTTGAATCCGTATGCGGTTGTCTGATAAATCGGAACTGCCCTTGAAAGAGTTTCCCTGTCAAGAATCTGACCTGCATGAATCTGCATGGTATCAAAAGAAAACTGTCGTTCGTTGTTGTATTCCATAATCTGTATGCTCCTTTTGTAATTTATTTTACCATTGAGTCATCACGCTCAAACGGCTCATTAAACTCTAAGTGTTTGTAAACGTCAATTTTATTTCCCTCAACAAGGAACTGGACTTTGTCAACATTTTTAAGTTCCGTAAGCGAATCTACAATTGAATAAACCGTCAGCGCCTCGCCCGTTGAACCGCCCGAATGTTTTGTTACAAATTCCGAAGAAAAGTTTACAAAGCATACGTTTTCTTTTGTTTCAACAGATATAAGACGCGTTCCCGGCGGAATTGTTGCGTTTAATTTATCACTTTCGGGACCTTTTAAAAGTTCTGTCACAATCGTTTTTTCAACACTGTTGTCGATTATCGGCGCACTTCTTCTCTCAGTAACGAGATTTGCGTCGTCATCGGCAAAATACAGCGTAACCGAAATGCTTTTCTGCGTTAAATCTTCAGAGTTTTTAACGACGTTTGACTTTGAAATTGTGCCGATCGGCTCGCCCGAAGAGTTTTTAATCTCCACGCCGTCAACAAAAATTTTAACCTCGGAAATACCGCTGATTTCAAAAAGCGTGTTTGCAATTGAATAACGTGCAAGAATGTTGTCGGTTCCGTCCTCGGAAAGATAAGCTTTTGAAAGATTAACCGTAGCCAAAGAGTTTTCAGCTTTGGCATCGATAAGACGCGTTTTTTCGGGTATAATCCTTTCAAGCGACGAATCGGACGGACCTTTTAAAAGCTCGGTCAGCACGCTTTCAACATATTTGGTTTTGTCGCTGATGTTTTCTATCGGACGGCTCTCCGCCTTAAGATCGTTTTTTTCTGCGTTTGCAAAATATAAATTAACATTTGTAAAGTTATCAAGATTGGTCTTTTTTGAACATCCTCCGGCAGCAAATGAAAGAACAATGATAAGAATTAAGCTTAAAATAAGCGCTGCTTTTGAATTTTTCATATTTATCCCTCCGTTCTAAATGTTAATATTATAAAAAAGTATATCATAATTATCTTACAAAACGGTTAATTTGTGTTACATTTTTGTTAACTCGCCGATTGCACACGTGCTTTTTGGTTAAAATAATTGTGATCTTTCATAAAAATAGTGTTTTTAAATAGTATTAACCTTTTCTTAGCGCAAAGGCATAATCGTAACACTAAACTTACACAATGAAAACAAAACTTCAAATCAGTGAAAACACGGATTTTAAAACATTTTTCAAACTTTTTACTGGAAAAGCGGCATTGTTATACTGAACGTGCTTCCCACGCCCTCCCGGCTTTCAACGTTGATCGTACCGCCTATCATATTAATGCTTTCCATAGCAATTGCAAGGCCGAGCCCCGTTCCACCGGTTGCTCTTGCACGTGCCTTGTCAACCCTGTAAAATCTGTCAAAAATTTTCTCTGTTTCTTCTTTTGAAATGCCTATTCCGCTGTCTTTTACGGCAATTTGAGCAGTGTCGCCGATTTTTGTTATGCCGATAACTATTTTTCCACCTTCGCCGCTGTATTTTATGGCGTTGTCGATTATATTGTAAAGCCCCTGCCAAAATTTGTCCTTGTCTGCCATAACAAACAGACTTTCGCAGTAGTCGCAGTTGATTTTTATGTTTTTCTTATCCGCAAGCGGAGTTAAGTTTTTTACTATATCGAGCGTGATGCTTCTTGCGTCGAGAAACTCCATATTAAGCTCTTTTTCTTCCGATTTTTCGTTGTCAAGCTTTGTAAGATACAAAAGCTTTTCGACGATTCTGTTAAGTCTGTCGACTTCAACATTCATATCATTTAAAAACTCACGCACGTAATCCATATCTATTTCGGGATTTTGCAAAATCGAGTCGCTCATAAGCTTAATTGAGCTTAAAGGCGTCCTAAGCTCATGCGACGCGCTTGAAACAAACTCCGTTCTTTTGTGTTCAAGCAAAAGCAGCTTGTCACGCATTTTGTTAAATGCCCCTCCGAGCTTTGCAACTTCGTCGTTTCCGTGAACTTCAAGCTCTTCGTCAAGTATACCGTCATCGCTCATTTCGGTGATTTTAGCCGTAAAATCAACAATTCTGCCTGTTATAAAGTTTGCTACAATAAAAATTAAAAGTCCCATTATAAACGTTACGCCGAAAAACAAAATCAGCATATCGTTTGTAAGTTCTTTTAAAAATTCGGTATTTTTTGTGGTGTTATATGAAATATTAACCGCACCGACAGGTTTTGAATTGTTCTGAGACAAAAAAATCGGAACTGACGCATCGAAAGTTATCGAGCCGTCGTCGTTTTTAACGGTTTCCTGTCCTTCTTTTCCCGAAAGCGCCGTTATTACGCTTTGCTTAATCTGCGTTTTTTCAAGCATA
>CABUQL010000246.1 GCA_902493665.1 uncultured Eubacteriales bacterium | reverse complement strand
AATAAATATTGATTTTTAAAAATTTAATTTAATTTTATAAAAGCTTTATTCATAAATAATTTTTAATTTGATGCACATAATAAATTTAAAATTATTATGTGAAAGGAAGATTTTTAATGAAAAAGCTTTTGACGGTTTTCATTTGTATTTTAATCGCTGTAACTTCAAGCGGATGCGGCGAAAAAAAGGCATCGGGAGAAGTATATTTTTTAAACTTTAAACCCGAGATTGCCGATATTTATAAAGATATAGCAAAGGTTTATAAAGAAGAAACGGGAAAAACGGTGAAAATTGTTACTGCGGCAAGCGGAACATACGAGCAGACTTTAAAGTCTGAAATTGCAAAAACAAAAGCTCCGACAATTTTCCAGGTTAACGGTCCCATAGGCTTTTCGTCATGGGATAAATACTGTACCGACCTTACCGATACAAAACTTTATGAAGATTTAAGCGACAAGAGTCTTGCGATTAAAAAAGACGGCAGAGTTTATGCAATTCCGTATGCAATAGAAGGCTACGGAATAATTTACAACAAGGCAATTACGGATAAATATTTTTCTCTTTCGGGCAGAAAATCAACCGTTTCGTCAATGGAAGAAATAAACTCTTTTGAAAAGCTAAAAGAAGTTGTTACGGATATGCAGGCTAAAAAAACAGAGCTTGGCATAGAAGGCGTTTTTGCATCAACTTCATTGGGTTCGGGCGAGCAGTGGAGATGGCAGACGCATCTTGCAAATATCCCGATGTATTATGAGTTTAAAGAAAAGATTAAAGACGATGAAAGCACTGTAAGCTACGGTGTAAGCGCAAAGGAAACAGAATTTAAATATGATGATAAATTCAAAAACATTTTTGATTTATATACAGAAAATTCCGTATCCGACAAAAAGGTTCTGGGAAGCAAATCAACCTCCGATTCAATGGCAGAGTTTGCTCTCGGAAGATGCGCAATGGTTCAAAACGGCGACTGGGCATGGTCGCAGATAGAAAGCGTAAGCGGTAATACGGTAAAAGAAAAAGATATAAAATTTATGCCGATATATATGGGCTTTGACGGCGAAGAAAATCAGGGAATATGCGTCGGAACCGAAAACTATCTTGCAGTTAACGACAAGGCAAGCGATGAAGAAAAGCAAAATTCAATAGAATTTTTGGAATGGCTTTTTACAAGCGAAACGGGTAAGGATTATGTTGTAAACAAACTTGGTTTTAATGCGCCGTTCACATCTTTTACAGACAGCGAAAAGCCGAAAGATCCGCTCAGCCGTGAGGTTTTAAGATGGCTTGAATCGGGTAAAAACAACATTGAATGGACATTTTTGTCATTCCCGTCGGAAGAATTTAAAAATTATTTCGGAGATGCTCTTTTGCAGTACGTTCAGGGAAATTCCGACTGGGATAATGTAAAGAAAACGTTTACGGAAAAATGGAAAAGCGAATTTGCAAAATAAACTTGTACGGAAAAGGTATTAATGTTTTAAAGCCTTGCCGAAAAAAATGCGGCAGACGCATTTTAAACAAAGCATTTTGCAATATGTATCGAAATGGAGATTAATATGGAAAAATCTATAAAAAAGTACTTTCCGATTTTTTTGCTCCCGACTTTGATTGCGTTTTCAATTGCTTTTCTCATTCCGTTTTTTATGGGATTGTTTTTATCGTTTTCGGAATTTACAACAGTTGTTGATGCAAAGTTTGTGGGACTTTCAAATTATATAAAAGCATTTTCAAACAAAGACTTTACAAACGCACTTTTATTTACACTTAAATTTACGGCAGTATCTATAATTACGATAAATGTTTTTGCATTTGCTCTTGCAATGCTTTTAACAAAGGGTATAAAAGGGACAAACACCTTCAGAACAATATTTTTTATGCCTAATCTTATAGGCGGTATAGTTTTGGGATATATCTGGCAGCTTATCATAAACGGTGTTTTAATACGTTTCGGAGTTACAATAACTTATAAAGCGTCTTACGGCTTTTGGGGACTTGTAATTTTGTCAAACTGGCAGATGATAGGGTATATGATGGTAATTTACATTGCCGGAATACAAAACATTCCGCCCGAGCTTATCGAGGCGTCAAAAATAGACGGTGCAAACTTTTTTCAGGTTTTAAAAAATGTAACAATTCCGCTTGTAATGCCGTCGGTTACAATTTGTCTTTTTTTAACACTTGCAAATTCATTTAAAATGTTTGACCAAAATCTTGCCTTAACCGCAGGAGCACCGGCAAAACAAACGCAAATGCTGGCGCTTGATATTTACAATACCTTTTACGGCACGGTGGGCTGGGAGGGCGTAGGCCAGGCAAAGGCGGTTGTCTTTTCCGTTATACTTGCAGTTATAGGAACAACTCAGCTTTACTTTACGGGAAGAAAGGAGATTGAAAACTGATGGCAAAGAAAAACACGGCAATTTATGTGCTTTTAATCATAATATCAGTCATCTTTTTGTTTCCTGTTTTAACGGTGTTGGTAAATTCGTTTAAAGGACAGTTTTATATAGCGGACGCGCCGTTTAAGCTTCCCAATGCCGACACATTTGCGGGATTTGATAACTATATCGGCGGAATTAACAAAACAGGATTTTTAAATGCATTCGGATATTCTGTCTTCATTACGGTGTTTTCCGTTGCGGTAATTGTTTTGTTTCCGGCAATGACATCGTGGTATATAGTAAGAGTAAAATCGGCATTTACAAAAACGCTTTATTATCTGTTTGTTTTGTCTATGGTAATACCGTTTCAGATGGTTATGTTTACAATGACAAAAACCGCAAACTTTTTAAGTCTTGATAATCCCGCGGGAATTA
>CABUQL010000245.1 GCA_902493665.1 uncultured Eubacteriales bacterium | reverse complement strand
TATAAAGGTTGTTGAAAACAGTCAACGAGATATAAATATTGCATTTATGAACGAGCTTGCAATGGTTTTTGACAAAATGGGCATTGACACCTCGGAAGTTATATCGGGTATGAATACAAAATGGAATGCGCTTGGGTTTTATCCCGGACTTGTCGGAGGGCACTGCATAGGCGTTGACCCGTATTATTTTACGTATCAGGCTGAAAGACTCGGATATCACTCGCAGATTATTTTGGCGGGCAGAAAAGTTAACGATTCGATGGGAGAATTTGTTGCAGATTCTGCTATAAAGCAAATGATACTCGCAGGACAGGCACCGCAGAAATCAAAAGTTGTGATTTTGGGAATTACCTTTAAAGAAAACTGCCCCGATATACGAAACAGTAAGGTCGAAGACATTATAAACAGGCTCGCCGAGTATGGCATTTCGCCTGTTACGGCCGACCCGTGGGCAGATAAAGACGAAACCGAGGCAGAATACAAAGTAAAACTCGAAAAAATTTCCGATATAAAAGATGCCGACTGCGTTATTTTAGCGGTTGCGCACGATGAATTTAAAAAACTTTCGCTTTCCGATATAGACGGTCTTTACAAAGATGTGCCCAACGGCAAAAAAGTTTTGGTGGACGTAAAGAGCATCTTAAACAAAGAGGAAGCGGAAAATGCGGGATACAGATACTGGAGGCTGTAAGCGTAACATGAAAAAAATTTTGGGATATTTAAGTTATATCGGTTATGAGTTTTATTACGTTTTTTGCCTTGTAATCAGCATTTTTGCAAGAAAAATCACCTTTTATAAAGATATGTGGCTTATTTCCGAACGAAAAACCGACGGGCGTGATAACGGATATCATTTTTTTAAATATATGTGCGCAAATCACCCTGAAATTAACTGTGTATTCGTGATTTTGAAAAACTCGCCCGATTATGAAAAAATAAAAAAAATCGGAAAGGTCATAGAGCCTTTTACGTTTTCGCATATGCTTGCATTTGCCTGCGCAAGTGTAAGAATCAGTACGCATTATATGGGGTGTGCGCCTGACAGTTACCGTTTTGCGGTCCTTAAAAGACTAAACCTTATTTGGGGCAAAGATGTTATTTTAAGACACGGTATAACGGCAAACGATTTAACCGAGCTGCATTATCCCAACGCAAGAGCCGATTTACTTGTTTGCAGCGCTGTGCCCGAATACGAATTTATGAAGAAAAATTACAATTACCCCGACGGCGTTATACAAAGGCTGGGACTTTGCAGGTTTGACCGTCTTTCGGAAGAGCACGAAGAAAAAAATCAGATTTTAATTATGCCGACATGGCGTTATTTTCTAAGAAATCTTACAGATGACGAATTTAAAAAAAGCCGTTATTTTAATGAGTTTAACAAAATAATCTCAAACAAAGAACTGCATAAGGCGCTTGACGAAAATAATTTTGACATTGTTTTTTATCTTCATATTGAACTGCAAAAGTTTTCGCATCTTTTTAAAAGCGAAAATGAGCATATTAAAATTAAAGAGGCAAGCAGTGCGGACGTGCAGAAACTTCTTATGGAATCAAAACTTCTTATAACGGATTATTCGAGCATATTTTTTGATTTTGCTTATATGCAAAAACCGCTTTTGTATTTGCAGTTTGATGAAAAAGAGTTTTATGCGTCACAGTATGCAAGAGGATATTTCAACTGCCGCCGTGATGGGTTCGGACCCGTTGCAACAGACGGAGAAGGAGCGGCACGCTTTATTTTGCAAAAGCTAAACGGCAATATGGAACCGGACGGTATTTATTTGGAAAGAGCAAGGTCATTTTTCGGCGAAGACGGAAAAAACGACTGTGAAAAAAGCAATTGCAAAAATAAACATTGCAAAAAAACATATGAGGCAATATCAAAGCTTTTAAATTAATATGAAATTTGGTATGACGGTGATAAAATGGGTAAAATTTTGACAATAGGTATTGCGGTATATAACATTAAAGAAGAGTATTTAAGAGCGTGCATTAAAAGTGTTTTAAAAAACAGATGCGGAAAAATCGAAATTATCATAGTTGACGACTGCTCAACCGATGAAAGCGGCAGAATATGCCGAGAATATGAGGAAAAATATGACGATATAAGATACATTAAGATGGACAAAAATATGGGAATCGGCGCAGTGAGAAACAAAATGATAAAAGAGGCAAAAGGAAAGTATATTATGTTTGCCGACGGCGACGATCTTGTGTCGGATAAACTTAAAAATGCGCTTGAATGTATGGAAAAAGATTTATTTGACGTTTTGATTTTTGATTACGTTACTTTTGCCAAGGGCGAAGTAAAAAAGGTTTTTTATAAAAATCTTCCTTGCTCTGTTATGCTTGATGAAAAAACCGTAAGAAACCTTTCGGCGTCTGCCGCGGTGCGCCATTGCCTGTATTCGGGCGGCAATATAAGCGTTAATCTCCATCCGAACACTGTTTGCGTGTCATCGTATAAGGTCAGTTTTTTGCGGGAAAACAATCTTTTATTTAACGAAACCCTAAAATCTGCCGAGGACAGTTTGTTCAATGCAAATGTTTATTTTGCAAATCCGAAATGTGCATATTATCCCGTTGAAACCTACTTTTACAGAATGAATCCGCACTCTGTCACGAAAAAATACAGTCCCGACACAAAAAAAGTTACGGACGCATATCTTTTCTTGCTGAAACAATTTATCGAAGAAAATTTTGCCGGAGACAAAAATGTTTTTGACAGTTTTTTAATATACAGAATCGGCGGGGCAATTTGCGATAACTGTGAACGAAATATTTTTCATAAAGATAACCCCAACAGCAAAAATATACGCAAAGAA
>CABUQL010000244.1 GCA_902493665.1 uncultured Eubacteriales bacterium | reverse complement strand
AGCCGCAAACATGGCAGTAATCCGATTTTGTGTTAAATTCAGCATACTGAATGTTGTCATAAATGAATTTTACCACATCTTCAAGCGCTTTTAAGTTATGACGCATATTCGGAATTTCAACATAACTTATTGCACCGCCCGAAGAAATCTTCTGGAACTGGCTTTCAAATTCAAACTTTTTAAATGCGTCTATCTTTTCACGTACATCAACGTGATATGAATTTGTGTAATATCCTTTATCCGTAATATCTTTAATAGAACCGTATTTTTCCTTATCGATTCTTGCAAATCTGTAGCAGAGCGATTCTGCAGGTGTTCCGTAAAGAGCAAATCCGATGTTTGTTTCTTTTCTCCATTTGTCGGTCATATCTCTCATGTGCTGCATAACCTTAACTGCAAATTCCGCACCCTCTTTTTCTGTGTGCGATACGCCCTTTACAAGCTTTGTAACTTCGTAAAGTCCGATATATCCCAAAGAAATTGAAGAATAACCGTCATAAAGGAATTTATCTATCGTTTCTCCCTTTTCAAGTCTTGCTATAGCGCCGTACTGCCAATGAACAGGGCTCGTATCCGAACGCACTCCTTTAAGTGCATTGTGACGGCACATAAGCGCTTCAAAACAAAGCTGAAGTCTTTCATCAAAGAGTTTCCAGAACTTTTCTTCATCGTGACCTGCAATAATACCGATTTGCGGGAGATTGATACTTACAACACCCTGGTTAAATCTGCCCTCAAATTTGTAATTTCCGTTTTCGTCTTTATAAGGCGAAAGAAAGCTTCTGCAGCCCATAGGACTAAATACGTTTCCTTCATAGTTTTCACGCATTTTTTTAGCCGAAATGTAATCAGGATAAAGTCTTTTTGCAGAACATTTAACTGCCATTTTCGTAAGATAATCGTATTTTCCGCCTTTTAAGCAATTGTGTTCGTCAAGAACATAAACAAGTTTCGGGAATGCAGGTGTAATGTAAACGCCTTTTTCGTTTTTGATTCCCTCATAACGCTGTCTTAATATTTCCTCTATAATCATTGCGTTTTCTTCAAGATATTCGTCATCTTCGCAAAGATTTAAGAAAATTGTTACAAACGGCGACTGTCCGTTTGTTGTCATAAGGGTGTTAATCTGGTACTGTATTGTCTGAACACCCGAACGCAACTCATCTTTAAGACGTGCTTTTGCTATTTTTTCAATCTGTGCGTCCGTAAGCTCGTTTCCGAATTCTTCTTCAAGATTTGAAGTGAATTTTATGTAGCTCTTTCTGAGGTACTTTCCGAGATGTCTTATATCAACCGACTGTCCGCCGTACTGACTGCTGGCAACGGCTGCTATAATCTGCGTCATAACGGTACATGCAACCTGGAAGCTCTTCGGGCTTTCGATAAGTTTGCCGTTCATAACGGTGCCATTATCAAGCATATCGCCGAGATTTATAAGACAGCAGTTGAATATAGGCTGTAAAAAGTAATCGGCGTCATGGAAATGAAGTATGCCTTCCTCGTGAGCTTTTGAAATTTTTTCAGGCAGCAAAATACGCTTTGTAAGGTCTTTTGACACCTCGCCTGCGATAAGGTCACGCTGAGTTGAAGCGGTAACCGCATTTTTATTTGAGTTTTCCTCCATAAGGTCTTTGTTTCTGTTTTTAATAAGACCGAGTATGGATTCATCTGTTGTATTTGCTTTTCTTACCAAAGCTCTTGAATATCTGTATATAATATAAACCTTGGCGAGGTCGTATTTTCCGTCCTCCATAAGCTTTTTTTCCACAAGATCCTGAATGTCTTCAACAAGGATTCTCTTGCATCTTTTGCTTTCAATCGAGCGTGCGATTTCTTCAATTTTATCTCTTGAAATTCTCTCGCTCTCGTCTACATTTTCATTTGCTTTTTCGATTGCATTGATAATTTTATCAATGTTAAAATCAACCGTACTTCCGTCCCTTTTTACTACAAACACTTTTATAACCCCTTTTCAAAATTAAATTCCCAAAACTGTTTTTCCAAAGTTTTCGCCAAAGTTTTCTGCGTCTGAAAGCTCTTTTTCACTCGGTTTAAACTTTACTCTGAAACCGTCTTGCACCTTAAGTTTTAACTGTTTAAGTTTTTCAATAATGTGCGGCACTCCTTCTCCGCTCCAGCCGTAGCTTCCGAATGCCGAGGCAAATTTTCCGCCGTGTATCGGGGGATACATATTTATGGTAAGATTCCAAATCGGTTTAAGCGCCTCGCCCAAAATTGTCGGCGTTCCGAAAAGTATCCCGTCGGCAAATGCAATTTCGTTTAAAACAAGGTTTTCATCACTTGTTACCATATCAAAAAGCTTAACATCTATATCCCCTGCTTTTTTTATGCCGTTTGCTATTGTTTCGGCAAGCATTTTTGTGTATCCGTAAGCGCTTACATAAGGAATAACAACCGTTTTTTTATCGTTAGGATTTTTTACATTGCACCATTTTTCATAAAGCGCATAAATTTCATCGAGATTGCTGTCAAGCACAGGACCGTGTCCCGGGCAAATCATATCGGGATTAAGACTTTTTGCCTTATTTAATCCCTTTATCATAAACGGATTTTTAAAAGGTCCCAAAATATTGTCAAAATAATACTTTGCAGCTTCAATATATCCTTCACGGTCTGTTATTTTGCTTCTCAAAACATTGTCATCGGCATAATGCGAACCGAACGAATCGCACGTTACAAGCGTTTTGTATTCGTTTATGTACGTATACATCGTGTCGGGCCAATGAAGATTTGGAAGAACGTAAAATGTGAGTGTAACATCTCCGAGCGAAAGCGTATCGCCGTCTTTTACGACCATCTTTTTAAAATCCCTGTTTGTTATTTCTTTTAAAAAGTTCATCGCCGCAACCGTG
>CABUQL010000243.1 GCA_902493665.1 uncultured Eubacteriales bacterium | reverse complement strand
AATTATATTCGTATTAGCGTATGTCGTAAAAACAAAAATGCTGAAAATATAAGCAAAAAAAGTAAACACAGCAACTTTTTCAAGAAATGATATCTTTTCGTTTCCGTAAGTTTTATCAGATAAAACATAATTTGTATTTCTCTGTTTGTTTTCCATGTGTTATCTCTCCGTTTGAAATTTAAAAATGAAAAACTAATTGAAAATCAGATTTTCAAATTCTTTAGCGACGGTTTTAATTTCGTATCCGCTTTTGACAAATGCATCTTTTTCGTTGTTTCTTTTTGTACCTTTAAATGAAAGAGCCTTTTTTGCCCATATTTTCGCATCGTCGTTAAGCGAAAGATATGAAACAAGACCCGTAATGTTTGCCTCTTTTGTGATAGTGTCCGATATTACGCAGTTTAGTCCTGATGCCTGAGCTTCAATTACAGTATTTGGCATACCTTCGTAAAATGACGGGAACACATTTACATCAAATGCAGACAAAAGCTCGTTAACATCATTTCTTACGCCGGTAAAGGTTATGCAATCTGAAATTCCAAGTGTTTTTGCTTTTTCTTTTATCTGTTCTTCAAGCTCGCCTTTTCCCACAAGTACAAGGTGAGCAGTATTGTCAAGTTTATATATTTCACTGAAAATATCAAGTAAAAAACTGTGATTTTTTTGCGCCGAAAATCTGCCTATGTGGCCTATAACAAATTTTCCGTCAAGATTAAGTTCATCTCTGTGTTTTTTTCTGTTTTCTTCGCTGAATAAAAAGTCATCAACACAAATTGCATTGTGCAAAAGAGTAACTTTGCCGTTTTTTACACTGTTTTTTCCGAATGTGTACTCGGCGGCTTCTGTTGAAGGTGCAATTTTAACGTCAGGAACGAATTTTGGCAAAAATTTAAATGCCTTGTGCAAAAATTTCGAGATTTTTTTTGGCGAACCTGCATTTGAAGAACGCATTGCAAGGATTTTCGCTCCGCCGCACTTTGCGGCAATAAGGTCTATTACCGAAAGGGAATGTTCGTTAACTCTTATCACATATTTGTAGTTGTTTTCTTTTACTGTTTTTTTAATTGAGTTAAATGCTTTAAATATTCCGTCTTTTTTTAAAGCCGAATGATGTATTTTACCTCCGAGAGATAATATTTCGTCGTCGTAAGCGCCTTTTCTGTCTGAAGATACACAAAAATCCATTTGATATTTTTCACGGTTAAGATTTCTGTAAATTTTCATTAAAAATGTTTCGGCACCGCCGGTGTTCATTGATGAAACGATACAAAGCAAACGTTTTTCGCTCATTTTAACTCTCCAAGTATTTATCAAATATTTTTTTCGCAGCTTCGCGTGTATATTTTTCGGCTTCTTTTAAGCAGGATAACTTCATAGAGTTAAACTTATCCGCACATGATGCAACGTATACAAGCGATTTTGTAAGAAGCTCTTTGTTTTTGTAATCATAGATAAGTCCGGTTTTTCCGTTTTCAATAACGTCGCAGTTGTAATGCCAGTTTGTAGATATAACGGGCACGCCGGCAGATAATGCATCAATCAGTGTTCCGGCAAGTCCTTCGCCCGAATAATACGTCGGGAAAAGAAGTGCAAAATAATCCTTTAATGTGTCGATTGATTCTGACTGACTTACCAATCCTTTGTAAGTTATAAATGAGGGGGAGGATTTAATTATTTCATCAAACTCATCTTTGTAGCTGTCATCGATAATACCGTAAATATCAAGTGAGAATGCTTCTCTTTTAAGAATACTGTTTGCGTCGATAACGGATTTTATTGCATCTCCGATTCCTTTTTCTTTTAAAACTCTCGAAAAAGTGCATAGTTTTAAAGGAAGTTTTGTATTATATACAAGTTCCTGCTCAGAAAGAATTTTCATTTCGCGAAAATTCGGAAAGTATTTCGCATTTTTTAACCCGATATCGTTAAGACGGTGTGTCATGGAGTTTGTTTCTGCAAAGATAAAGTCAAATTTTAAAAGCGATTTTTTTAGGCTTTCACTTTTTCCGGCAAATTCCGGAAGCCATCCTCCGACAACAAAATAAAAAAGCTTTCGTTTAAAAAAAATGTTTAAAAATGCTAATAGGGGAGCGAAGATTTTAACTCCGTTTTGTGCGGGAAGCATTGCAACCTGGCTGCAGTTTTTCATTAGTGAAAATGTTTTAAAAAGAAGTTTTATGTAGTTTTTTTCATATGCCATTTCAACAAAATCAACATTTTCTTTTCCGTACTTTTCACACATTGCGTAGTACACTTCGCGGGTTTTAACGGGCTGACCGCCGTGTGCTAAGTTTTCAAAATCAAATGCACCTATAATTCCGATTTTTTTCATAAAATGCTCCCCATGTTAAGTGTTACTTGCCTTGTCCCATTTGTGAGTATCAAAATTGTATACTTTTATTACTCTGGCGGGATTTCCGACGGCAATGCAATAGTCGGGAATGTTTTTCGTTACTACAGAACCGGTTCCTATAATTGATTTTTTGCCAATGCAAACGCCGGGCAGTATTGAAACTTTTTCTCCGATCCATGCGCCCTCTTTTATGGTAACAGGCGAGGATGTAAGAGGCTGCTTGCCGTAATATATCGGTGATTCGGGGTCATTACCGTGATTCTCTGAAATTACCGATACATAGCTTGCAATCAAAACGTTCTTTTCAATCAGCACTTTAGCACCGGCAATAATTGAAAAATCAGACCCGATATAACAATTGTCAGAAATTAAAATTTCCGGAATGTTGTCTTCTGATTTGTAGAGGGATAGACGCGAGTCATTGCCAATCCGCACATTGTTTCCGATTTTTATTCCGTTTCCGCAATTATGGACAGTACATCTTCTGCCTATGAAAGAATTTTTCCCAAATTGTTTGAAACGTATAATTTT
>CABUQL010000242.1 GCA_902493665.1 uncultured Eubacteriales bacterium | reverse complement strand
CCAAACAAAAAGACGGTTTGGCAAATCTCCCTCAGGCAATATTGTGTGTCCCGCCAAACCGTCTTATTTTTATGAAGAATTTTAATTTTCAAAAGTTACTTTTTCTACATCTCCGATAATTTCAAGATTATCTTTTGTAATAAGGTCAACATTTTTTAAACTTATATTTTCTACCGTTGAGCCGTTTTTTGAGTTATTGTTCGCAATTATTGAATCCATAACTTCATTATCCGCATTAAAAGTGTGTATGTTTTCAAAGCTGATGTTTTCAATTTTATATCCGCCGCTTTCGGAATACGAAGCGCTGTCATTTGCTCTCGTTTCTATGTGAATAAGCTTTCCGTCATAGCCTTTTGTCCAGTCGATATTAATGTTTTTAAACGAAACATTTCTTACAATCTGGTTTGACTGCGACAAAACCCTTAAAATGCCCGACCAGTACCTTCTGTGGTCTTTACCGCATCCGTTTATTCTGTTTAAAACGTTTATTACCTCATTATCGTAAATTCTCACATCTTCAACAGTATTATGAGGCGAATCGCTGCCTGTTGCATGTCCGCCCACCATAAATATTCTTGCACATGTTGAAAGAAGGCAGTTGTGCATTGATATGTTTTTCGTAATGCCGGTCGGATTTTTATATTCATCATCGCCAAGAAACTCTATGGAATCGCACGCATTATAAAGAGCAAAGCAATCATCGCCGCTTGATACAAACGAATCGGACACCTCGACTTTTTCGGCATTCATATTGTTTATTCCGTCCGAATTTACGCATGATGAAAAAATTTTAATGTTATTAAGCGTTATATTTTTACTGTTTCTTACGACAACTCCGCGGAATTCGCAGTTCAAGCTGACTCCGTCAACGGTTATGTTATCGCATCCGTTTTTGATAAAAACACTCGGAAGCGCATTGTTTCTGAAACCGCCGTATACGGGTTTTGTTTCAAAATTGTTTTCGTATCCGTAACATCTGTTTAAAAGCGATAAATTTCCCGTGCCGATGATTTTTATATTCTTTTTGCACGACAAAACAATTGCCGCATTAACAATGGCGTTTTCACCGATAAAAACGGTTGTGCCGTCGGAAATGTTATCAATTACCGGTACCCCATTTGAATTTATGCGGATATTTTCGCAGTTTTCACTTGTGTAAATGCCGTTTTCAAAAAATATCATTTTTTCGCCAACCGGCTTTTTGTATACTTTATTTGCAAAGATTTTTAAAGAGCTTATAAAATCGTTGTTAATTTCAAGAACAGTTTTTTCTCCGCACTTGACATCAAATTCAACAGTGTTGTCGTCAGGCAGAGTATATTTTTTGTTGTGCGATAAAGGCTTTATTTTTAAGTTTTTGATTTTTTCATCGCAAACAACTTTAACCTTTGAGCCAAAGTCCGACTCAAAATTGCAGTAATATGTTTTTTCTGCCGTTGTGCCGTATGTAAGACCCGAGTCAAACTCCGAAAGAAGATTTTCGGGCATTTCGTGAAACCCTGTTCCATCGGGACTCAGCGCAGTTTGGACTTTGATTTCTTTTTCTTTAAAATCATTATTTGTGACATACACCTTAAATTTCATAACCGTTTGCTCCCATTTTTGACAAATCAGCTATTAGCACAATCATCTTTTGTCAAAAATTTATCCTTTAAGCCCTCTTGCCTGTCTGTCCATATCCTCAACAACTATATCATATATCTCGCCGAGTGATGCGCAATATTTAAGAACTTCCCACGGTTCGTTTGTATGGAAATGGATTTTAATAAGGTCTTCATCGCCGACCGCCAAAAGACAGTCGCCCTTAAATTTTTCCGTAAAGTAATCGCCTATTGCGTCCTCGTCAAGATTTTCTCCTTCTATCAAAAGCTGTGTGTCATATTTAAATTCTATCATTTTATATTCTCCGAAAATTATTATTTTTCAATATATTTTATAATAATCCAAAATTACTTTTAAGTCAATAGTTTTTTAAGAAAATTAAATATCTTTGTGCGGTTGACAAGCTTAATTTGTCGTTTTATAATATAAAAGTGAAAATTTTGTTATGAAGGGATTTGCGTTAATTTGGAAACAAACGAAACAAGTTTTAACTCTGAATTTGAAAAAAGTTTAAAAAAGACATCAAAATATATAATTTCGTTTTTAAAATGGATAATTACGTCTTCTATAATAGGCGTAATCTGCGGTCTTGCGGGAACGGCATTTCACAAATGCGTTGAGCTCGCAACGATTTACAGAGAAGGTCACTTTTTTCTGATTTATTTTCTTCCGCTTGCGGGAATTTTAATTGCTTTTATTTACAAAAAAACAAATATGCTGAAAAACAGCGGAACCAATAACGTTATTTCGGCTGTAAGAACCAGCGAATATGTGCCCATGCGAATGGCGCCCGTCATATTCATTTCAACCGTTATAACGCATCTGTTCGGCGGTTCGGCAGGACGCGAAGGCGCTGCACTTCAGCTTGGCGGAAGCATCGGCTACCAGATAGGCAGAGTTTTTAAAATGGAAGAAAAAGATAAGCATCTGCTTGTAATTTGCGGTATGAGCGGTGTGTTTTCGGCACTTTTCGGAACTCCCGTTACGGCAGCAATTTTTTCGATTGAGGTTATAAGCGTCGGTGTTATTTATTATTCGGGATTTTTGCCGGGCCTTACTTCAGCCGTTGTTGCATATGCAATTTCGCTTTTGTTCGGCGCTGAACCGACGAGGTTTGCAATCGGTCAGATTCCCGAAATTTCAGTGCTTAACATTGTAAGAATTGCAGTTATCGGCACGGCGGCGGCAATTGTGAGTATTATTTTTTGTTTATCTTTAAAGCAAAGCGCAAAACTTTTTAACGAAAAAGTTAAAAATGATTACCTGCGTACTTTTTTTGGCGGTGTAAT
>CABUQL010000241.1 GCA_902493665.1 uncultured Eubacteriales bacterium | reverse complement strand
GTAAGAAAAGTTTTTGATGTTGAAAAATCCGACATAAAATCGCCTGTGGATTTCCTTAACGGCAAATCAATCGGCGAAACGCTTTTAACACCTACAAAGATTTACGTTAAACCTATGGTTGACCTTTTTGATAAAATTACCGTAAAAGCTGTATCGCACATAACGGGCGGCGGATTTTACGAAAACATTCCGAGAAGTATTCCAAACGGTTTTGCGGCAAAAATCGAAAGAAGCAAAGTTGACGTTCTTCCTGTTTTTGAGCTTATTGCCAAAACGGGAAAAATAGATGAACGCGATATGTTCAATACATTTAATATGGGTGTCGGAATGAGCGTTATTGTTGATAAAAACGATGCGGACAAAGCACTTGAAATTTTAAGAAATAACGGCGAGGACGCTTATATTATGGGCGAAATCGTCAAGTCGGACGAAAGTGTGATTATATGCTAGAAAAAGCAAACATAGCCGTTTTCGTTTCGGGCGGCGGCACAAATCTTCAGGCGCTTATTGATGCCGAAAAACAAGGAATCATAAAAAGCGGGAAAATAAAGCTTGTAATTTCAAACAATCCTGATTCATATGCGCTTTGCCGTGCAAAAAAAGCAGGCATAAAAGATATTTGCGTAAACAAAAAGGAATTAAAATCGCAGGAGGAATTTGAAAAACAAGTCATTTCGCATCTTGAAGGAAATGAAATCGACTTAATTGTCCTTGCCGGATTTATGTGCATTTTAAGCGAAAATTTCACAAAAAGATATTCGGACAGAATAATAAATATTCACCCGTCGCTTATTCCGTCGTTTTGCGGAAAAGGATTTTACGGACTTAAGGTTCATAAAGCCGCGCTTGACTACGGTGTAAAAGTTACGGGCGCAACCGTTCATTTTGTTAATGAAATTCCCGACGGCGGAAAGATTATTATGCAAAAAGCGGTTGAAATAAAAGAGGGCGATACACCCGAAATTCTGCAAAAACGGGTTATGGAGCAGGCCGAATGGATTATCCTTCCGCTTTCGTGCGAAAAAGTATCGCAAAAAATTGCCGAATCAAAAAATAATTAAAATATAAGGAGATTAGCGTGAACGTTTACAAAACTTACGACATAAAAGAACTTTTGAGCGGAAATCCATATGTGGGACGCGGAATTGTTATCGGAAAAAGCGAAAACGGCAAAAAAGCCGTAACGGCATATTTTATTATGGGACGAAGTGAAAACAGCCGCAACAGAGTGTTTGTTGAAAACGCCGAAGAGGTTATAATCCACCCCTTTGACGCTTCAAAGGTATCTGACCCGTCGCTTATAATTTATTCGCCGATTAAAAGATTTGAAAACAATCTCATAGTTACAAACGGCGATCAGACAGACACAATTTACAACTTTTTAAGAGGCGGAAAAACATTTGAAGAGGCTCTTGAAACGAGAGAATTTGAACCCGACGCTCCGAATTTTACACCGAGAATAAGCGGTATGATGACATTCGGAAACGGGAATTTCACATATAAAATGAGCATATTAAAAAGCGCCGATGAAAAGGGAAGCGCATGCAGCAGATATACATTTTCTTACAACGCTCTTGACGGCATAGGAAACTTTATTCACACATATGTAACTGACGGAAATCCCATTCCGACATTTATGGGCGAACCCGAAAGAGTAAGAATTTTAGATGACATCGACGATTTTACAAACGAAATATGGACTAATCTTGACAATAACAACAAAATTTCGCTTTATGTAAGATACATTGACCTTGAAAGCGGAAAAATCGAAAACAGAATGATTAACAAAAACGCAGAATAAAAAATCAGAAAACAAAAGATAAAATCAAGATAAATTTTAGCGAAAGGCAGAGTGCAAATGAAAGAATTTGAACTTAAATACGGCTGCAACCCAAATCAGAAGCCGGCAAAAATATTTATGAAGGACGGCAGGAATCTTCCGATTGAAATTTTAAGCGGAAAGCCGGGATATATTAATTTTCTCGACGCTTTAAACAGCTGGCAGCTTGTAAACGAAATAAAAGGCGCTCTCGGCGAGTGCTGTGCAACTTCGTTTAAGCATGTAAGCCCCACATCGGCAGCTATCGGAAACAAAATGAGCGATACGCAGAAAAAAGCCTGCTTTGTTGACGATATCGACGGTCTTGACGATTCAAAAATCGCAACGGCTTATGCAAGAGCGAGGGGAACTGACAGAATGTCGTCTTTCGGCGACTGGATTGCACTCAGCGACGAATGTGACGAGGTTTGCGCACGCCTTATAAAAAGAGAGGTTTCAGACGGAATAATTGCGCCGTCTTACACAAAAGAAGCGCTTGAAATTTTAAAAACAAAAAGAAAAGGAAACTACAACATAGTAAAAATCGACAAGGATTATATCCCTGCTCCCGTTGAGCAAAAAGACGTTTTCGGAATTACGTTTGAACAGGGCAGAAACAATTTTAAAATTGATTATTCGCTTTTGGAGGACGTTGTTACGGAAAATAAAGAAATTCCCGAAAGTGCAAAAAAAGATTTGATAATATCGCTTATAACACTTAAATATACGCAGTCAAATTCCGTTTGCTATGCCTTCGACGGTCAGGCAATAGGAGTCGGCGCAGGTCAGCAGTCAAGAATACACTGTACGCGTCTTGCGGGTCAGAAAGCCGACAACTGGCTTTTGCGTCAGCATCCGCTTGTGCTTGCACTCCCGTTTTTGGACACTGTAAAACGTCCCGACAGGGATAACGCAATTGACGTTTTCATATCAGATTCGAGCGGCGACCTTTTGGACGGCGACACATGGAAAAACTTCTTTTACAGAAAGCCCAAAGAACTTACAAAAGGCGAAAAAGAAGCGTTTTTGTCAAGTTTTTCTGGAATCAGCCTCGGTTCGGACGCATTTTTCCCGTTCGGCGACAACATT
>CABUQL010000240.1 GCA_902493665.1 uncultured Eubacteriales bacterium | reverse complement strand
CTTTAACCATTTCGCCTTTTCCGAATGTGTAGCCGTTGGAATTCTGTGCAAGACCAGGATCCTGTGAAAGGTCGTTCATAACATCGTCGAATTTTTCCTGACCGCTTTTGATTTTATCAAGCGCTTCCTGTGCAACATTTTTCATTTCTTCCTGTTTTTCCGCACTTAAGTCAGCACCCGTTTTGGAATCTTTAGTTGAAAACAATATATGCTTTGCAGTAATTTTGTTCTGTTTTTCAATGTATTCTTTAGCTTCTTCATCGGAAATTTCATAATCTTTGTTGTCTTTCATTGTTTGTTCCTGAAGCTTTGATGCATACCAGAACATTTCCATTAAAGTTCTGTATGATTTTGTTGTAAGACCCATATCTTTAAGCGAAGCTTCGTATGATGTCTGTCCGCCCATCTGTGTAATTGCATTTGTAATGGCACTTGTAATTTGCTTTGAATCGTCGCTTGTCATTTCAATGCCGGCTTTTTTTGCGTTTGCAACTTCAAGATAAAGCTTAGCTTCGTCGTTAAATGCATTTTCTCTTAAAACATCAATGGCTTTTTTGCCGTCAATTTCGGTTTCCCAATAAGCGTTTGCTTTGTCAGCATCGGTAATTTTAGCGTCTTCAATCATCTGCTGCTGAGCAGCTCTTAAGAAATATTCGTAATAATCTCCCGAAACTTCTTCGCCGTTAATTGTTCCTATAGCAGGAGCAGTTTTTTCAACGGCACATCCCGCCAAACACATTGCTGCAATTAAAATAACGCTGATAACTGCGGCAAATCTTTTGTAATTTGTCAAAATAATCATCCTTCCCTCGTGGTCTGTATCATATAATTATATATCAGTTTGCTTTTCATTTGATGAATTTACAAGTGATTGTAATATAAATTTAATATTGCCCAAAACGTCTGTTGTGTACTTGTATGAAAGATAAGATTTCTTTCCCGACGAAAACATGATTTTTCTTGTTTTGTCGGCCAAAATGTCAACTATCGCTTTGGGATTGACGTCTGCATTGAATGTGAATGTAATAAATCCGTCTTTTTGCACAACGTCTGTAATGTCAAGCTGAATACAAAGCGATTTTATATATGCAATCTTTATGAGATTGTCAACGCATTTCGGATATTCGCCGAATCTGTCAATAAGCTCATCGCTTATGTCAAGACAGTCATCTTCGGTTCTTATGTCGGCAATTTTTTTATACATTTCAATTCTGATGTTTTCGTCCGGAATGTAGTTTTGGTCTATAAATGAATCAAAGTTTAAATCAATGTTTGTTTCGTTTATTGTCGGAACGCTTTCGCCCTTAAGTTTTTTTACTGCGTTTTCAAGCAGCATACAATACATATCATATCCTACAAGATTCATATTTCCGTGTTGCTGTTTACCCAAAAGATTTCCCGCACCTCTTATTTCAAGGTCGCGCATGGCAATTTTAAATCCTGAACCAAACTCGGTAAACTCTTTAATTGCCTGAAGCCTTTTTTGTGCAACGGCGTCTAAAACCTTGCTTTTTTCATAGGTGAGATATGCATAAGCAAGACGGTTGGAACGTCCAACACGTCCCCTTAACTGATAAAGCTGCGAAAGACCGAGTTTGTCGGCGTCTTCAATTATTATCGTGTTGACATTTGAAACATCAAGTCCCGTTTCAATGATTGTCGTGCAAACGAGAATGTCAATATCGCCGTTTAAAAAGTCAATCATTATTTCTTCCAAAGCGCTTTCGCTCATTTTGCCGTGAGCGTATGCAATTTTAGCATCGGGAAACATTTTGCGTATTTCGTTTGTTTTGCTTTCGATGTTTTGCGTACGGTTAAAAAGATAATAAACCTGTCCGCCTCTTGCAAGTTCTCTTGAAACGGCGGTTTCTATAACCGCTTTGTTTCTTTCAAGAATAAACGTCTGAACGGGATATCTGTTTTGCGGAGGCTGGCTTAAAACGCTTAAATCACGTATTCCCACAAGCGCCATATTAAGCGTCCTCGGAATTGGTGTAGCGCTTAAAGTGAGAACATTTACGTTGCTTTTAAGCTTTTTAATAGTTTCCTTGTGGCCGACGCCGAAACGCTGCTCTTCGTCGATTATAAGAAGCCCGAGATTTTTAAAATTGATATCTTTTTGAAGTATTCTGTGCGTGCCGATTACAACGTCAACGCTTCCGCTTTTAAGACCGATTGCCGTGCTTTTCTGCTCTTTTTTTGTGCGGAATCTCGACATCATTTCAACGTTAATGCAGTAAGGCTCCATTCGCTCTTTAAACGTGTTGTAATGCTGCTGCGCAAGTATTGTTGTAGGAACAAGATACGCAACCTGCATACCCTCCATTACGCATTTGAAAGCGGCTCTTATGGCAACTTCGGTTTTGCCGTAACCGACATCTCCGCAAAGAAGTCTGTCCATGCATTTGCCTTTTTCCATGTCGCTTTTAACTTCGTTTATGCTCTTTATCTGGTCTTCAGTTTCATCGTAGACGAAATCGTCTTCAAACTGCTTTTGCCACGGCGTGTCGGGAGGAAAAACGTGGCCTTTTTGACTGTTTCTCTCGGCATAAAGCTTAATTAAATCTTCTGCCAGATATTCAACGCTTTCTTTAACTTTTTGCGTCGTTTTTTGCCACTGCGTTCCGCCGAGCTTGTTTAGTTTAACTTTTTTTGCCTCGGCGCCGACATATTTGTGAATAAAATCAAGCTGATTTGTCGGAACGTAAAGAAAGTCGCCCGACGCATATTTCAGCTTAATGTAATCTTTTTTTACCTTGTCAACCTCAAGTTGTTTGATTCCTACATACTGGCCGATTCCGTGGGTGCGGTGGACAACATAATCGCCGACCGTAAGCTCATCAAAGCTTTTAATTGTATTTTTGGCCGATTTTTTAACTCTTTTTGCTTTTTTGCGATTTGCCGAAAATGATTTGTCACT
>CABUQL010000239.1 GCA_902493665.1 uncultured Eubacteriales bacterium | reverse complement strand
TACCGATATACTTGCCCTTGCGCAAAACGGTGCAACGGTCAGCGACTGCCATAATCTCGTTGAGTTTGTGAGTTATGAAAAGGATTGACTTGCCTTCGGCGGCGAGATTGCGCATGATCTGCATAAGCTCGTCGATTTCCTGTGGCGTCAAAACGGCGGTGGGCTCGTCGAAAATGAGAATTTCGTTATCGCGATAAAGCATCTTCAAAATCTCGGTACGCTGTTGCATGCCGACGGTTATATCTTCAATTTTTGCGTCTACGTCAACATTTAAGTCGTATTTTTCGCTTAATCTAACAACTTTTTCTCTTGCTATTTTCTTGCGGACAAATCCAAGAGTCGTGTCCTCTGCTCCAAGAATAATATTGTCTAGCACACTGAACACTTCAACGAGTTTGAAGTGTTGATGCACCATTCCTATGCCGAGGGCGGTCGCGTCGTTCGGGCTGTTGATTTTGACGACGTTCCCGTCTTTCAGAATCTCGCCTTTTTCGGGTTGATACAATCCAAAAAGAACGGACATAAGCGTGGATTTGCCCGCGCCATTCTCGCCCAAAAGCGCATGGATTTCGCCTCTTTTGAGTTGCAACGTTATGTCGTCGTTTGCAATGATTCCCGGGAACTCCTTGGTGATATGACGCATTTCGATGACGTATTCGCTTTGCGTATCGTTCTGCGTGCTTTCATTGTCGTGTTCGTCCCGTATGGTGTCCGAAATTTCTTCCGTTTGCCCGATTTCATCGGGTTTGGCGGTTTCCACTTCGGTTATCCCGTCATTCAAATCGACCGACGTGTTTTCGGTGTCATTTTTTCGTTTTGCCATACTTTCCTTCTTACAAAGAAAGACCCTCACTTCGACGTTGTTTAACTTCGCAATTTGAGTTTTCTTCTATAATATCTATAGAGAAATTATACTATATATATTGTCCAATATCAATAGTGAAGATTAATTCTTTTTATCACTGTGGCTTATACTTGCAAAAAAGACAAAAAAAAGAAGGCTTGCGCCTTCTTTTTTATACGTTTTAGTTATGTCGTTAGACATACATATAGTTGATATTTGCCATTGCTTTTGCTGCAGTGTCAACAACAGTCCAATCCGCACCGCAGGTTGCGATTTCAACAGAACCATTTTTTACAGCATTGAGCAATTGATTGTATTGGTCTACCGTATAATTCTTCATAGACCACGTTGCCGTCGGAAGACCAACAGCTCCGTCTTTTGCGCCGAGGTTGGAGAGCTTATCTGAAAGCTTGGTGTCCCATTCTCCGTCAAAGTATTGTTTCAAAACAATTTCGACAGACTCTTTGAGACCTTTCATTGCAGAAGTCACAACAGTCTCAGAAACACCGGATTGGTCAACGTCAACACCAATAGATTTTTTTCTGTTTTGTGCTGCTGCAGCAAAAACGCTTTCGCTCATAGAACCACCACACGCAAAGACAATTTGAGTGCCGCTGGTATACCAACCGTTGATTTGTTGTTGAAGCTCAGGAGATGCAGAGAAACCGGAACCATATTGATGAGAAATGCGAACATCGGCTTTTATGTTCTTTTCTTTTGCAGCAGCATTAATGCCTTGGAGATAGCCGTAAGCATATCTGTTGCAGGCCGCATTGGTTGCGCCGCCACCGAAAGTTCCGCCAAGTTTAGTATATCCTTCCATAACTGCAGCATATCCGGCAAAATAACCGCATTGTTCTTCATGATATGCAACAGCGGTCAAGTTTGCTTCCCCAAGAGTCCAACCATCGATAAACACAAATTTGACATTTGGGTTTTTAGGAACGACTTCTTTCAAAGCATTTTCGAATGCATAGCCGGGGCAAACAATAATAGATGCACCGCCGTTGATTGCAAGGTTAAATGCGTCTATACGGTCTTGGTCAGATGCGTTTGCGCCGTTTGCAGGTTGATAATACTTATAGCTCTTATTGTTGTTATAAGCAAAAGTTTTCACACCGTTCCAAGTTCCTTCATTAAAAGAACCGTCTTTGAGTTGTCCGATATCCGTTACCATTGCGATTTCATATTTTCCATCGGCAGATGTCATTTCATCGGGGATAACAACTTCTTTGTTGCCATTGTTGTTGCACGCTGCGAGGCAAACTACGCAAGTGATAACAAGTGCCATACAAAGTATGAATGCTACTGTTTTTTTTATAAAATTTCTCCTTTATGATTTTTTAGGATACTTAAATTATACATTTTCCCCAAAGCAGTGTCAATACCCCAAATAACCTATTTGAATTCTTCATAACATTTTTTGGCGCAAAATATCGATATTGAAACGCACACGGGCGCACACGAGCGTATATGCGTACACGCGTTGGGGTGTTTTCGATAGTATTTTCAACGGGATCTCTGATTTGTTTCCGTAAAAAATACTTCGATTACGACGAAATTCAAAGCGCGGAAGTGTGAAACAAAAACGTGAAACCGTCTCGTAAAATTCAATGAAAATTTCTTGAAAAAAGTTTGTAAAAATCTATTGACATACGGTGAAAATATGGTATCATTCGAAATGTATTTTTTTTGAGGAAGTCGCAAATTTGCGTTGTGAATCGAACCTCGAAAAGATACACCCCCTATAACAAGACCTTAAAAGGCGTTTTTTCTTTTGACTGACTCGGTTAGTTAAAAAAAAACGCCTTTTTTTTGTTTTTTAAGGGCAAAAACACGATAAACAAACTGAAAATCATACAAATTTCTATCACGGAGGCACACAAATGAGCAAGTACATTTTCGTAACGGGAGGAGTCGTATCGGGACTCGGAAAAGGCATAGTGGCGGCGTCGCTCGGCAGACTTTTGAAGTCGGCGGGATATAGCGTGTACGTTGAAAAGTTCGACCCGTATATGAACATCGACCCCGGCACACTCAACCCCACCCAACACGGTGAAGTTTTCGTCACGAAAGACGGCGCGGAGACCGAC
>CABUQL010000238.1 GCA_902493665.1 uncultured Eubacteriales bacterium | reverse complement strand
CGACAAGCTGAAAGATTGCAAAAACATCCATCGCCGGGCAATGCGTGTTCGGGTCTCGTTTGCCTAGGCTCCGATTTTTCTGAATTTGTTGTATCTGTCGTCGCAAAGTGCGGCACTGTCCATTTTGGAAAGGCGCTTTATTTCACTCAAAAGCATTTTTTTAAGCGACTTTGAAATTTCTTCATCTGTAAGAGAATCCTCTTTTACAATTTTATCTATTACGCCGAACTCCTTTAAATCGTGAGCCGTAATTTTAAGAGCCTCTGCCGCATCGGGAGCTTTTGTACTGTCCTTCCAAAGTATGCTTGCGCAGCCTTCGGGAGAAATAACGGAATAAACCGCATTTTCAAACATAATAACAGTGTTTGCAACTCCGAGCGCAAGCGCGCCGCCGCTTCCGCCTTCGCCAACAACAACAGATATAATCGGTGTTTTAAGCGATGACATTTCCAAAAGATTGTCTGCTATTGCCTGTCCCTGTCCGCGCTCTTCCGCACTTATTCCGCAAAATGCGCCGGAACTTCCGATAAAGCATATAACGGGTCTGTTAAATTTTTCAGCCTGTTTCATAAGTCTTAAAGCTTTTCTGTAGCCTTCGGGACTCGGACAGCCGAAGTTTCTCTTCATTCTGTCGGTTATTGTTTCGCCTCTCTCCATTGCAATAACCGTAACGCTTATACCGCCGATTGTTGCAATTCCACCAACAATAGCTCCGTCGTCGCCGAATTTTCTGTCGCCGTGAAATTCAATAAAATCATCGAAAATCGTATTTATATAATGTCCGCCCATAAATCTTTTTGAGCTTCTTGCATTTGTTACTCTTTCATAAGGATGCATATCTTTTCTCCTTTCGCAAAAACTATGCCCTTTTATGCATTTTAAGAATTTTTGAAAGCGTGTCTTTCAAATCTTCTCTTTTAACTATCATATCGCAAAAGCCGTGTTCCAAAATAAACTCTGCTCTCTGAAAACCCGCGGGAAGTTTTTGACCGGTTGTCTGTTCAATAACTCTTGCGCCGGCAAAACCGACAAGTGCATTCGGCTCGGCAATTATAATATCGCCTTCCATCGCAAAGCTTGCGGTAACTCCGCCCGTTGTCGGGTCTGTTAAAACGGTAACATATAAAAGATTTGCGTCACTGTGTCTTTTAACTGCGGCGCTTACCTTTGCCATCTGCATAAGCGAGAAAATTCCCTCCTGCATTCTTGCTCCGCCCGACGTTGTAAATCCTACAACGGGAAGCTTTTCTTTAAGTGCATACTCAAAAAGTCTTGTTATCTTTTCGCCGACAACACTGCCCATACTGCCCATCATAAATTCCGAATTCATTACAAAAACCGCGCATTTTTCGCCGCCTATTTTTGCACTTCCGCAAACAACCGCTTCGCTTTCTCCGCTTGTTTCGACTGCCTTTTTAAGCTTCTCGTCATACTGGGGGAAATCTATAATGTTTTTGCTGGAAAGATTTTTGTCCATCTCTTTAAAAGAATCCGTAACAAGCTTTATTCTTTCCCTTGAATTCATTCTCATATAAGTATGGCACTGCGGACAAATCATCATATTTTTTTCAAGTTCGCTCACTTTTGTTTCGGCAGAGCACTTTTTGCAAACCTTTGTTTTATTATTAAATAAATTAAACATATGCCCTCCTAGTTTTCTTTTATTACGGCAAACGAAAATTCAGCCGAAACGCAAAGTTTCGAATTAACATATCCTTTGCCTTTTGCAAAATAAAACGGTGATTTTTCCTTTACTATTTCACATTCCGTTTCAAATAAATCGCCCGGCTTTACCGGATTTTTAAATTTTACATTGTTAAGTCCCGTAAAATACGGCGTTATCTTTTCGCCCGATATTTTATCGGCAAGGCAAACGCAAACGGACTGAGCCAAAATTTCGCAAAGTATAACTCCCGGAACAACAGGGTTACCAGGAAAATGTCCTTTTAAAAACCACTCGTTGCCGGTTATTTTCTTTTTGCCGTGCGCACATCCGTTTTCCATTGACACTTCGTCTATCAAAAGCATATTATCTCTGTGAGGAATAATATTTTTAATTTCTTCAATATTCAAAACCGCACCTTATTTAACCTTTCTGAAAGCAACACATGCATTATGTCCGCCGAATCCCAAAGAATTTGAAAGTGCAAGAGTCAAATCTGCTTTAAGCGCCTTGTTTACCGTGTAATCAAGGTCACATTCTTCATCTTTTTCCTTGTAGCCGATTGTCGGAGGAATAATTCCGTCTTTAAGCGCAAGTATTGACGCTATTGCCTCAACCGCACCTGCTGCACCGAGCATATGTCCTGTCATTGACTTTGTTGAGCTTATGTACATTTTGTATGCGTCATCGCCGAAAACTTTTTTGATTGCCGCAGTTTCAGTTTTGTCGTTTAACGGTGTGCTCGTGCCGTGCGCATTTATATAAACACTGTCCGAAGAAGTGTACCCTGCCTCTTTTGCAGCATCGGCAATACATTTTGAACTTGCCTTTGCCTCAGGCTGAGGAGCCGTTATGTGATATGCATCGCAAGTGCTGCCGTAACCGACAACCTCAGCGTAAATTTTTGCGCCTCTTGCTTTTGCGTGTTCGTATTCTTCCAAAACAAGCGCACCTGCACCCTCACCCATAATAAATCCGTTTCTTCTTGCGTCAAACGGAATTGATGCATTGTCTTTGTCGTCACTTTCAGAAAGCGCCATACAATTAATAAATCCTGCAACCGCAAGAGGTGTTATCGACGCCTCGCTTCCGCCTGTTATAACTGCATCGGCATAACCGTGCTTTACTGCTCTGTATGCTTCGCCTATGCAGCTTGAACCTGTTGCGCAAGCAGTTGAAATCGATATACAAGGTCCCTGCGCATTGTATTTAATTGCAATGTTGCCTGCCGCAATGTTTGAAATCATTTTCGGAACAAAAAGCGGCGATACTCTTTTCGGTCCTTTTTC
>CABUQL010000237.1 GCA_902493665.1 uncultured Eubacteriales bacterium | reverse complement strand
TCCGAAAAAAAGAGAGATATCTCTGCGCAAAAAGAATCCGATGTAAAACTGAAAAGCGTATGGGCAATAGGCGATGTTGTTGCAAAAAAAGCATATGCAATTGCGGAAAATGTCGAAATTATAAAAGAAAAAAATCCGTATAAAATTGCTGAGCTTGCAAAAGAAATGAAGCCCGAGGTAATTCTCTGGAATGCCGATTTAGAAGGGCGCAAAAATGCACCGATTGTTTCGGCACTTCTTAAAACAGGTCTTTGTGCCGACTGCACAAAGCTTGAAACCGACGGCAAAAGGCTATACATGTACCGTCCCGCAAAAGGCGGGAATATCATGGCAAAAATCGAGTGCAGAACAAATCCCCAGACCGCAACCGTAAGATGCACACAAAAATCGGACGACATCGTAGTTTCGGGCGGAAGAGGAGCAGCAAATCTCATTGAAGAATTAAAAAGTTTTGCAGCTTCATTAAATGCGCAGCTTTGCGCTTCGAGAGCGCTTGTCGACAAAAATATCGTTCCGTATGAATTACAGGTCGGATTAACGGGAAAAACAATAAATCCGAAGATATATATAGCAGTCGGAATATCGGGAGCGGCACAGCACACCTGTGCAATTGAAAATGCCGACACCGTAATAGCAATAAATCCCGACAAAAATGCCAAGATTTTTGATTTTGCAGATTTCGCAATAGTGTCAACCTTTGAAGACTTTTTGAAAAATTACAAAATGTGAAATTGTCTGTAACAGGCGTACTGTAAGAAAACCGTACCGTTTTATTAATATTGCAAACAAGCAGACAAGCGCCGGCTCTGCCCTTCTTTCCGTCCGTTTTACAAATCCTTTCAAAATTTGCTTATTGCAATTCTCTGTTTTCATACATCTTAAAAAAACTGTCTGCCGTGACGCTCAATTAAGCCAATCATTTCATCTTCTCGCTCAGGCTCACGGTCACAGAGATTAAGCCATACCGAAACAGGCAGGCAAAGCTGGGCTGCCATAATCAAAATCCAACAAGTTAAAGGCTTATTAAATTTTGGTTTTCGATGTCACAGCCAAGCTCATTATGCGAAACATGTAAATTACTATCCTTAAAACAGAAAAAGACACACAAAAACCGTCTGCATAAAGCAGACGGTTTTTATTGTGTTTAATTTAAATTTGCAGGACACATCTTATTTGTAAATTACAATTCCTGTAAGTCTTCCTGTTCCGCTTCTCTGAGCATATATAAAGTCTTCGGAACCTAAGTTGTTGTCAAGAATTGAGTTAAGACCTACATCCTGGTATTTGTAATATGTGATTGCATCTTTTTTATTAGATGAAAGTTTGCTTCTGTCTACAACAATAACGTGTGTTGCACTTGCACTTACATTATACATTTTTGCAGCCGATGCAAAATCCATATTGGGATCTGTTATATCATATCCCAATATGAGCTGAACATCTGTTTCCGTTTTGTCGTAAACTCTTCCTACCATTGCGTTAAAGTAGTCTGTATCGCTGTTGTATTTTTCGTTAATTACATATTCAGTAGAAACATCCTGCGTATCGCCGCCGTTAAACGGTGTATAAAGCTCTCCGCCGACAAATATTTTTTCGATAAGAGTTATTTCTTTGCCTGCACTGTTCTTTGTTGCAAACTTAATGATATCGCCTTTTTTAATAGAACTTATAAGCGATTTGTCTTTTACAGCAATAGTCTTAGGTGTAGGATTCTTATCAGCCTGTGCGGCACTGAGTTCAATGTAATGAATTACATTTACAACTTCTTCATCTTCATCCAGTTCGGAGGTAATATCTGTTATAAGATTTGCTTTGTAATAACCGTCTATTTTTGAAGGAGCCGAACCGTAAACAACGATGATATTTCCGTATTTTGTGGAATCTTCAACGTTAAATGCTTCCGCATAGTAATCGTTGTCATTTTTAAAGTACGAAGTAGCCGTTGTGTAAACCTGATATTCGTTCTCATCATCGAGTCTGTCTGTAGGAACTACAAATATATTTCCTTTATAGTCGGAAGATGTACTTGATGTGAATTTGAAAAGTGCAGTATTTGTTGTTCCTTTGTAGAACACATTTGATCTGAATCTTACTTTCTGTGCACCGTCCGTTTTACCGAGTGAATATTCAAGCGCTTTTGATGCATCGGATTCAGTTCCGTTTGCAACTGTTTTAAGCGATGTGATAATTGTTGAATTTGCAGAGTTTGTTTCAAAAATTACAGGCTGTGCATAATATGCATTATCTGCAAGTCCTGCAGCTTCTTTGCCCGACCCTGTATTAATAACATCTGCCGAAGCTTTTAAAAGTGCGGGAACTTCTTTTTTCTTAACTCTTTCGCCGTTTACCGTAACGGTATCCTTTAAAGTATAGCTTGCAATTTTCTTATTTGATGTTGTAATCATTTTAATGATTGCAGTATCGGCAGAAGCGCCGTCCTCAATTTCAACGTTTGCAATGTAACCGTACTTTTTCATGTCTGTTGCATAAACGGCAACTATATTGTTGTCATAATCAAGATAGAATGTTGCAGAATCGCCTGCGCTTATATCTGAAGGCGTCATTGCAGATCCGTTTTCAGTGTAGTAATTTGAAAGTGTGTATTTCTTTGAATCTATTGTTGCATAATCCGTACCTCTTGCGGTAACACTGCCTTTAACTGTTTTCTTTGAAATTATAACTTCGATTTTTGCTTCATCGCCATCTTCTTTATAAGGTTTGGCAACAGAGATAACCGAGTTTTTCGTAATCGTTCCGAATGCTGCCGCAACGTAAGAACCTGAGCTGTTTAAAAGTTTAAATGTTATATTTTCGTTTTTGTCTTCGTTTAAAACAACTGATTTTTTAGCGCCTTTTGAATCCTTTGCGTACATATCGGTAACCGTAAATGTGCTCTGGTCAACTGCGCCTACAAAGTATGTTTCATAATTATAAATATATGCAACATCTGCGGTTCT
>CABUQL010000236.1 GCA_902493665.1 uncultured Eubacteriales bacterium | reverse complement strand
AGATTTCAAAAAATCATTTACTATTCCGAGCAAAAAACCGCCCGCAATGCTCCCGAAAAAAACATATGCCTCATTTGCAAGTGAAATTTCCATAGTTATCTCCTATTTAAAGAGCCTTCCGAAAAATCCGCCCTTTATATTTTCTTTTTCATCCGCATATCTGACCGTTTCAAGACTTCCGTCAATCATCACTTCGCCGCTGTCAATGCTGAGCTTGCTTATGTGGAGCATTTCGCCCTCGACAATGAGAATCCCCATATTTGTGTGGAGCACGATTTCTTCTTCGTTAAAACTTTCAACCTCGCACACTCCCGATACGCTGAGCTTTTTGCGTCCTTCCATTATAACGTTATGTACGCCCTCGTTTTTAGGATTTTTAATAATTCTTCTCTCTTCCATTATATCTACCTCCATATAAAAATTTATATTCACAGTTTGTACAATTATATGAATAAATTTTGTAAAATTACCAAAAATATATTTAAATTTTTATTATAATACGGAGGTTAGGTATGAAAAAGAAAATTTTAATTGCATTTGCATCTGTATTTGTACTTTCGGCAATGTGTTTTTCATGCAAGCTTAGCATAGAGAAAAAAGAAAACGCATCGGCGCAGTCAAACTCATATACGCAAAACGTTCAGCTTTTGGCACGTGCGGTAAACGGCGAGGCAAGAGGCGAAATTTACGAAGGTCAGGTTGCCGTTGCGGCGGTTATATTAAATCGTGTAAACCATCCGTCATTCCCTAACACCATTGCGGGCGTTATTTATCAGCCGGGCGCATTTACTGCCGTTACGGACGGTCAGATTGATGTTCCGATAAGTTCTGATTCAACTGTTTACAAGGCTTGTCAGGACGCCATGAACGGCTGGGATCCGTCGGGCGGAGCGATATATTATTACAACCCGAGAACCGCTACAAACAAGTGGATTTTTTCAAGACCGATTATTAAAAATATAGGAAATCACACATTTACAAAATAAGGAGGTTGGGGTTATGAATAACGATAAAAAAAGCGCCGTAATATCATCTGTTGCTGTAGGGATTATTGTGTTTGCCCTCGCAATCGGCGTTGCGGTTAAAAAAACAGGCGAGGCAGAAATTCTTTCAAATGAATTAAACGATGTCTACACACGTTCGGTTTTGCAGGTTGTAGACAGTATAAATGATGTTGAGACCGCACTTTTAAAAGGTTCGGTAACAAATTCTCCGGCACTTTTAAGCAATCTTTCGAGCGAAATATACCGTCAGGCAACATTTGCGCAGGCAAACCTCGGCGAACTTCCGCTCGGCAATGCCGAACTTGACAACACCTCAAAATTTCTCTCGCAGGTCGGCGATTTCACATATTCCTTAAGCAACAAGGTATTAAACGGCGGCGAGATTACTGACGAAGAAAAAAAGCAGATGGCAAGTCTTTCAAAATATGCCTCTTCTCTCTCCGATTCGCTTTATAACATCGAAAAAAGGCTTATGAACAACGAAATTTCTCTTCTTTCAAAAAATAACTCCGTTTCGGCGTCGGACAAAAAGCAGACACCGCTTTCCGAAGGTCTTTCAAATGTTGAAAAAGATTTTCAGGAATATCCTTCATTAATATATGACGGTCCGTTTTCCGATCACATAAACAAAATGGAAGCAAAATATACAAAAGGCAAAAGCAGTGTTTCAAAAGAAGGCGCAGAAAAGAAAATTGCACACTTTATAACAGATACAAAAATCCAGAAACTCACTTTCAGAGGCGAAAGCGAAGGCACGATTAAAACTTATCTTTACAACGGAGCCGACGAAAACAACACCGATTTTTCCGTTGAAATATCAAAAATGGGCGGCGATGTGCTTTATATGCTCAAAAACAGAAATGTTTCGTCTGCCTCTCTTACCACAAAAGACGCCATAAAAATCGGAAGCGATTTTCTTATAAAAAACGGATACAACTCAATGAAAGAAAGCTACTACGAAACGCAAAACAACACAATCACAATAAACTACGCTTACGTGCAAAACGGCATTACAATGTATCCCGACCTTATAAAAATCAAAATTGCGCTTGACAACGGCGAAATTTTAGGGTTTGAGTCGCAGGGATATCTTATGGCGCACGAGGAAACCAGAAATCTTTCCGAGCCTCTTATATCTATGGAGGATGCAAAATTAAACATCAGCAAAAACTTAAAAGTCGAAAAATCCTCGCTTGCCGTAATCCCGCTTGACGGCGGAAAAGAAGTTTTGTGTTACGAGTTTTACGGAAAATTTAATAACAAAAACTTTATTGTATATGTAAACACATTAACCGGCAACGAGGAAAAAATCCTTATGCTTATGATTGACGAAAATGGAACTCTCACCATATAATTTATAATAGAAGAAACTTAAAAAAGAGCCGAAATCAAAATGATTAAACTTTGCTTCGGCTCTTTTTTTAATTCTTGATTTTACATAAGCGATTCATCGTAAATTGCTCTTTGTCCGCCCACAAATTTAAGACGCGAACGCGCGCATATTATGTTCGCCTCGCCTATTTTTTTTATTGATATTCTGAGCGGAACAACAACAGGCACAATGTGCATACCGATAAGTGTACCGCCTATGTCAAGACCTGCTTTGGCTCTTACATTTTCAACGGCGCACGGGTTTTTAAATCCGTGATAAGCGGCAGTTGCAAATGAGCCGCCTGCCTTAGGCTGCGGAATAACATTAACCATAGGAAATCCGTATTCTTTCGCACATTCTTTTTCAACAATAAGACTTCTGTTAAGATGCTCGCAGCACTGCGCCGCAAGATAAATATTTCTTTCCTTTAATACATTATAAATTTCTTCAAAAACAATTTTGCCCAAATCAACGTTTGAGTTTGTCCCGATTTTATCGCCCAGTATTTCGCTTGACGAGCAGCCGACAACGAAAACATCTCCGCTCTCGATTTTAGATTTTTCTATTATTTCATTAACGGCAA
>CABUQL010000235.1 GCA_902493665.1 uncultured Eubacteriales bacterium | reverse complement strand
ATGTAACAATTCCTTAAATAAGTATGTTTTGCTTCACCGAATCTCTGATAATAAACAATTTCCCGTTCACGCAAAAACTTAATCGGATCTCTTACATCGGGGTCATCGCAAAGACGCAAAATGTTATCATAAGTTGCCCGTGCTTTCTGTTCCGCAGCGAGGTCTTCATTTAAGTCTGTAATAGGGTCTCCGCTTACGGCTAAGCAGAGCGCATCAAACGGCATACCATTTGAATTTGCAGGATAAACTCCAGTTGAATGATTCATAAAATAATCGCCGAATCCCGATTTTTTAACTATGTCTGAATTGATGTCACGCGTAAGCTGATATACTATTGCACCGACCATTTCAAGGTGTGCGAGCTCTTCCGTGCCTATATCATTCAAAATTCCCTTTGTCTGAGATGTAGGCATTGTATATCTTTGGCTCAAATACCTTAAGCTTGCGCTGAGTTCTCCGTCAGGACCGCCTTACCTCATTTGGATATAGTTATATATAATACGTAAACCTTAGCGACTCATCCGACTTATCATAAACTATTTTTTGCACAAACGAGCGCAGGAATTTATTTTTTTCTTCAAGGTTTAAAGCGGGGTCGCGAAGTTTTTCAATTTTATTTTGCGGCGGATTTACAGATGAATTTTTGTTTTTAAGATTTTCTTCGTTTAAAAGTTCATCTTTTAACTTGCTTAGAAAACTTGTTATTTCGTCTTTGTTTTCTTTGTATTCCTTAAGCGTATCAATTCCCGCCTGATACGCTTCTTTTGCTCTTGCAAGCTTTTTTTCTTCTTTTTTTATCTGCAGTTTTATAAGGTTTGCTTTTTCGTTTGAACAGCATTTTGAGCTGACTTTTAAATTTTTTGTTGTAAAATCTTTTTCGATTGTTTCTATGACTTTTTCTTCGATTTTTTCGTACAAAACGGCATGTGAAACATTGCATTTTCCTTTTGTATACTTTTGGCATTGCAGATATTTTCCCGATTTAATAAGCGTTGCGCCGCAACTTGAGCATCTTACAAGCCCTTGGAGCATATTTGAAAATACAAACGGTTTATCATATTTGCGGTGATTTTTTTTATTTTCCGCGATTTGCCTTTGAGCGTCATTCCAAACAGAGCCGGATATGATTTTTTCGTGGTTCCCGTCGGCCACTATAAGATTTTTGTCGGTATAATCCTTTGTTTTTCCGGCGGGATTCCATCTTATTTTTCCGATGTATACGGGGTTATTTATGATATATTCAACATTCCTTGCCTCAAACTTGTTGCCTCTGTGTGTTTTTATTCCGATATCATTTATTTCGGACGCAATTTCTCTGAAACTTTTTCCGTTTAAAAAGTCTTTGAAAATCATTTTTACTGTTTCCGCCTCTTTTTCATTAACGAAAAGTTTTTTGTTATTCATATAATACCCGAACGGCGCAGTTGTTTGCGGTTCGCCTCTTTCGGCTTTTTCCGTCATGCCTCTTTTAACTTCTTCGGCAAGATTAATACTGTAGTATTCGTCCATTGCCTCCAAAAGCGCTTCGATTAAAATTGATGTTTTGTCATCGCCGATCGGTTCCGATACGCTCACCACTTCAATACCGCATTGTTTTTTCAGCATTGATTTATAAACAATACTGTCTTCGCGGCTTCTTGCAAAACGGCTGAATTTCCATACTATAATTGCGTCAAACGGCTTTGGTTTTTGCTTTGCTTTTGAAATCATTTCCATAAATGCGGGGCGCTTTTTTGCCTTTCTTCCGCTTATTCCTTCATCGGCAAAAATGAATCTGTCCAAAATGAGATATCCGTTTTTTTCGGCAAAGTCTTTTATCATTTTAAGCTGACTGTCCGGACTGTATTCTGTTTGGTCTTCGGTTGAAACTCTTATATATGCCGCTGCAATTTTCATTTTCCGCCCTCCGTTCTACAAAATAATATGGGTTATGATTAAAAAATATTAATCAGATTAAATAACCAAAAAAAATTATTGGCATATTTTGAAAAGAGGGGGGGATTTTTAAGATGCCCAAAAAAGAACTTACCAGCTGTATTGAAGGCGTAATTTCCACAAATGACCATTTGTGGTATTTATGGGAGGACATTAAAAAAGATAAAGATTTAAAAAAATACATAGAAACAAATATTTATAAAAATATGGAAAAGGCGTTAAACTCTTTTTAGGCTCAGGTTTTCCGTATTTACTAAAAAAAGAGACCGGTTAAAAAACGGATTTGTTTTTTATACAGCCTCTTTTTTGAATGTATAGTTATTTTTATTTAAGATTTAAAAAATCTTTTCTGTAATTTACACCGAAATACTCGGCAAGTTCAACCATTTCTTCATCTTTAATGGTATTGACTCTGGGCATATTGCAGGTGAGCATATAAATCTGTGCAGCTTTTTCAACTGTTTCAATAAGTCCGAATGTTTCATCAAGACTGTCGCCTGCACCGTAAATTCCGTGCATACCCCAAACAACAAGTCTGAATTCTTTCATTTTTTCGGCAGTTGCTTCGCCGATTGAATTTGTTCCGCAAAGCATCCACGGCAAAACACCGACGCCGTCAGGGAAAACCACGATACATTCTGTGCACATTTCCCAAAGTGTGTGTGTGAATTTCTTTTCATCAAGCTCGTGAACATAGTTCATAGCAAGTGTGTTTGTCGGGTGCGAGTGCATAACGACTCTGTTATTCGGATTTACAGAAAGACGTGCCATATGGCTCATAAGGTGTGCGGGAAGTTCGCTTGTGAATTTTCCGCAGTCTTTATATCCCCAAAGGAGTTCGGCAGTTGTGCCGTCTTTTGCGATTCTTATAATTCCGAGGTTTGTTTCGGGATCGTCTTCAATATTTTTAAAATATTTGCCTGTTCCCGTAACGATAAAGATTTTGCCGATAAGCGCGTCTGCTTTAAAACCTATGGGGATTGTTCTTATAACATTATTTAAATCGAGGTAATCTGCAACCTCATTTTCATCGAGCATATAGCTGATATT
>CABUQL010000234.1 GCA_902493665.1 uncultured Eubacteriales bacterium | reverse complement strand
ATGTCCGTTTTTTTCGTTTCTATTGAATGCGTTAGTCTATCTCGCTGCCGTTTCAATTCGCTTATCTTTCCGATTGTTCGTTGCGTCTCGATAGGTAGTAGCGTTACCTCAAAACTTTTCAGCATACTTAACGGAATAATCGAAACGGCGGAAGTGCCTTGCTGCATTTTTTTAATCTCCGCTCGATTGTTGTTGATAAACCAACATAAGTAGTAGGGATCGACTTTTGACATATCCTTTATCCGTATAATAGCAAGATTTGAAAGGATGAGTTTGTCGGCACGCTTGCTTTCAATTACTATTGCCTTGCCTGAACTTAGCCCGACAACTACGTCATATTTTTTTGTTAAAGAATAAGTTCCGATTTTATCACCCTGAACAGTAATATATTTTTCGACAGGCAAATCGTCCGAAACATTAGCAATGTAGTTGAGTTCTTGCATTGTAATTGTTTCAATGGATTGACCTGTTGGAACTTCTATTCGTGTCGGAATATTGCCTTGTATTATGGTTGCGATAGATTTTAGTTCCACTTGATGCACGTCCTTTTTGAAATTTATACAAATATCATACAACCGAAAAACTCGTTTGTCAAGTCATTACGACAAATTTTTTTGAAATTTAATTAAATTGCGACAATCGTACTTGTTAAAACTAATATGATAAAAAAATTTTTCAAACTCGCAAAGAACTTGCGACTTTAACTCGTAATCTTATGGACAAGAAAGAAACAAGACGTTTTTTCTTTCTCGCGGAAAGCCTATCCGAGGCCCGTCGCAGCCGTAAAGGGAAAAAATTATTGTGAAAACTTTTAAGAAACAGACATCATCCAATATTTTTTTCTTTTTCCTTGACGGCTTCGCCGTTCTCGGATTGTTCGGTTTCCGTCGAAAGACAAAAAAAATTAAAGGAGTTAAATCAGTATGGAAAAATCAATCAATCGTCAGGAAATCGTAAGCGAAGTCGAAAACTGTGCGGAAAACGGCTATGTGTTTTCGCCCGCTATCGGCAAACGCAAAATTATCGGTGGCAAAACGTATTTTGTTCGCGGAGTATTCAAAGGCGGGCAAGATTTTGAAACCGCTATGAAAAAATTTGCGTCGGACAACTATTACAAAAACAGGAGATGAACGGTATGAAACAGAAAAAGTATATCGCAGGATTGTATTTCAGACTTTCCCAAGAGGACGAACGCCAAGGCGAGTCGGCTTCTATCGATAACCAAAGAACTATACTTCGCAAATATGCCGAAGAACACGGCTTTGAAATCCACGACGAGTATATCGATGACGGAATTTCGGGGACAACTTTTCAACGCCCCGAAGTGCAACGACTGTTAGACGACGCAAAGACGGGAGTTATAAACACAATTATCGTCAAAGACTTATCTCGTTTCGGAAGAAACTACATAGAAGTTGGTCAATATACCGACTACGTTTTCCCTGCTTTCGGTATAAGGTTTATTGCTATTCAAGATAACGTCGATACGGAAAACCGCGACAGCGGAACAATGGAAATGATGCCGATTATGAACGTTTTTAACGAATGGCACGCAGCAAATACGAGCAAGAAAATTCGCGCAGTGTGGAAAGCAAAAGCGAAAGAAGGTGTATTTCACGGCAAAAAAGCCACTTACGGATATATCAAGGGAACGAATGAAAAACGAACGTTTATAATCGACGAAGAAGTCGCCCCCATCGTAAAAAGAATATTTGAACTGTATGCTTCCGGAGTCTGCCCCAAAAAGATATCGGAAATTTTGAATGGCGAAGGCGTTCCGTCACCCGGACAATACGCCTTTGAAAAACTCGGACACAAAGGCAAAGCCGGCGATCGCAGACTTTGGGGACAAATTACCATAAGCGCAATGTTGAAAAATATGGTCTATATCGGACATATGCCACAATTAAGGTCTACTTCGATTTCTTATAAAAATCATAAACGTTACAATAAGGATAAGAGCGAATGGACAATCGTTTACAATACGCACGAACCTATTATTTCACAGGAATTATGGGACAAAGTTCGTGAAAGAGAAAAATCCGTAGCGCAAGGCAGAAAAACTAAAACGGGTTATACGCCGCCACTTTCGGGATTTGCATATTGTGCTGATTGCGGTTGTAAATTAAAAATGAGCGGCACTTGGGAAAAAGGACACAAAAAATACGTTTATTCCTATAATTGCGGCGACTATATGCGTTTTGGAAAGACATTATGTTTTTCTCATTTTATTCTTGCAAAAACTTTGGAAAATATTGTGCTTGAAGATATACGCGATATGGCAAAACGAATCGTTCTCGATGAAAATGCTGTTAGAAAAGAGTTTATCCAACACAATACCGAACTTGCCGATAAAGCGATTAAAGCCCTTACAAAAGAATTGCACGGGAAACGCAAACGCTCGGAAGAATTGACGCGACTTATACAAAACGTTTACGAAGATAAAGTCAAAGGCAAAATTCCTGAAAATATCTGTATCGGTTTTATAGAACGCTATTCGGCGGAGCAAAACGCCCTTGACGAAGAAATTCACAATCTTGAAGAAGAACTAAATAAAACGGAAACCACCAAGCAAAATGCCGACGATTTTATACGCGATATAAAAAAATATCTCAATGCGCCTGAACTTACTCGTGAAATGTGCTACGAACTTATTGATCGTGTAATAGTCGGCGGCTTGCAAAAAATTACAGGCAAAGAACGAACTATTGATATTGTCTATAAAGTTGACATTGCGTCCGTTCTGCGTCATAAAACGCGCAAATAACTAAAAAAGTGTATGCTTCAAAGCGATTCATACACTTTTCTCTTATATTACAATACTGCCCATAAATTTATGTCTTTACACTGACCCTTGACCCTCAAAAATACGACAGGACAGACCTTGAAAAGTTTCGCGGTGACTTTGCGCAATTCATAAGAGATTACCGCAAAAAGACAGGAAACCCCGTCAAGTACCTGCTGATACCGGAACATCATAAAGACGGCGCTTGGCAT
>CABUQL010000233.1 GCA_902493665.1 uncultured Eubacteriales bacterium | reverse complement strand
CCACGCAATTATTATTCCTACGGCGTCTCTCACGAACGCGATTAAGAGCCACTAAAAGGCGAATAGCTTTGTCAAAGCCCCTTGCCCATCAACTCACGTACGCCAATGTACGTTAGGGTTGCTGTGCAAGGGGCTTTTCCGCGCTCTTCATCCGTTTAGAGGCTCTTAATCCGTTCGTGTATTTTATATCTATTTATTGCGTTTTAGTTCTGTTTGTAACGTTAGGGTTGCCGTGCAAGGGGCTTTTAATCGCGTTCGTGTAATGGTTGTTTATTCGTAGCCTACTTATTAACGGAATGTGCTTATTCAAGGCTGGAGGCGCAGGGCGCCGACCGCTCCGAGCGCCAAGCATGACGGATAGTACAAGTGAGCCAACGAGTGTTGTTCTTTTCGTTGGCGAACGAGTGACATAGTAAGTGAACGATACTTGTCTATGCGCGTGCCGAGTGTTGTCCCCCGCTCCGCGGTCGCCGTGGGTTCCCTCAAGCAAAGCGCAGAGGGGGAACGGCGATAGGGAAAACACATGAGGAAAGGGGCAATTGCATTTAAGGAGTTATGGATATCTTCATTCGGCGCAAAGTTAAAACTCCCTCTTTCTTTTTCCAAAAGAGTATGTTACAATCATATCGTTATGGAACAAGAAAAGACGAAAATTGACATCTACGATTTTGATAAGACGGCGATTCCGTACGATAGCGCGTTGCATTATTGGTTTTGGAGTATGGCGCATTGTCCGTGGACGCTTATTTTGTTGCCGTTTCAACTCTTTTGGGGTTTTTTGATGGTGACGAAAATTTTGCCCGTGCCGATTTTCAAGAAAATTGCGTTCAATTTCGTTTCACTTATCAACACCGAAAAGACCGTCAAAAAGTACTGGGACAAGCACGAAAAGGACATTTACGACTTTTTCAAACCTGAAAATCGTGACCCGTCGCACAAAAGCGTGCTCATCAGCGCAAGTCCCGACTTCCTCATCGAAGAGATTGCGCGCAGAATGAAAATCGATTACTGCATCGCAAGCCCACACAGCAGAAAGAACGGGCATTTGCTCGGCAAAGTGTGCCGTAAGGAAGAAAAAGTACGTCGCTTAAACGAGATTTTGCCGGATGCGGAAGTTGAAAACGTATATAGCGACAGTCTCGACCACGACCGTTACATATTTGCACTCGGCAAGCATTGTTATCTCGCCAACAAGGGAGAACTCAAAGAAATCGACTTTGAAAAAGAGATAAAGGCGTACGACGAGGCAAAGTCCGAAAAGAAAGCAAAGAAAAAAGCAAAATAATTTTGGAATTTGGCTTATAATGGCAAATCATAAATTGAAAAAACGGAACAAAAAACGCACCCCATCGGGTGCGTTTTTTATGGGTTTTACACAGATTCTTTGAGGCGGTAGTGGTATGTTATCATTCCGTTATGAGACTTATCCGCACTTTCGACAAACATCTTGAATAGATAACCGTTTGATGTTGTGTCGAACTCGTAGCGGATTTCAAACGTCAACACTGCGCCTGGCAAAAGATACCCGTCATCGCCGACTGTCGTATCTTTTACGTAATAGAACTTGTAGAGTTTGCTCGGATTGTCGTCAAAGTAATTTTCAAGCGTCGTGCTTGGTTCAATGTTATACCAACATTCGTCGGAAGATGACATTTTAATGCGTACTTTCCCGAAAAGTCCCTCATAATTCGTTTTGAAATAATCAAAATATGTCTGAGCGTTAGAATTAAATTCCGCTTCGCTCGGGCAAGATTGAGAAAACGAGTACCCGTCGTTAAACCAATCCACGCTTGTTTTAAGATTTCCCGTAAGATTTGAGGGTTGAGGCAAATCGTCAAGTCCCTTTTGTGCAAGTTCTTGTTGGGAGAACCATTTTGTGTTATCTCTCAAAGACGAGGAGTTGTCGTTTCCGCCATCCGAGTCGGTATCGCCGCAAGCGACAAGGCAAAAGCACAAAATCATTGACAATATTGCGCATAAAATTATTGCAAATTTTCTTTTCATATTACACCTCGCTCGTTTTTGTAAGGCAAATTTCTTTTGTCTCAAACTAAATATAATCATATTATATCATTGATGTTATTGCAACGGTTTTACGCAAAAAAAACATGCTTGTTCAGGCACGCTTTTTTGTTTTTGTCGCGATTACTTTGTTTGGTCGTCGATGTTAGAATTGTCGTTCTTGTTCTCACAGCAAGAGCAGTGGCATTCTTCCTCGTCTTTGAGGTCGTCAATCCAGTAGATTTTGTCTTTGAGAGCAAGGCTCACGATGTCGATGACGAACAAAATCCAACCGCCGAAGAACATAAGCAGGATAGCAAGTACGATGCCGAGCACGTTTTTGTTTTTCACGCTCTTCGCAAGACGATAAAGGTTTGCGGGGATATCCCAAAGCAAGCAAAGCAAAATTTTCACGATTTTGTCGAGGTCTTCATACCACGCAGTATATTTTTTTGAGAAGTCTTCCATAGTTTGTACCTCCAATTTATTTTTTGCGGATAATGTTGTAGCACTTGTCGGGCAACATGTCAAGTTATTGTTGAATCATTACGTTTTCCGTGATATAATTCTATTTAATATCTACAATATATATGCGCACACGCGCATAGAGGCGGACAATGGATTATAAAAGCGACATCGAGATAGCGCAAGGCGCAAATATGCTTCCCATCGCTGAGGTGGCAAAGCGCGCGGGCATAGACGAGAAATACGTCGAGCAATACGGCAAATATAAGGCAAAAATCGACTATGCCAATCTCGCCAAAAACGGCAAGGGCAAGAGTGGAAAACTCGTGCTTGTCACCGCCATAACCCCGACGCCCGCGGGTGAGGGAAAGACCACCACGACCATAGGACTTGCCGACGGGCTCAAACGCATAGGCAAAGACGTAGTGGTTGCGCTTCGCGAGCCGTCTCTCGGCCCCGTGTTCGGCATAAAGGGCGGAGCGGCAGGCGGAGGATACGCCCAAGTCGTTCCTATGGAAGATATCAATTTGCATTTCACGGGTGACT
>CABUQL010000232.1 GCA_902493665.1 uncultured Eubacteriales bacterium | reverse complement strand
CGGTGCAGCCGCAGTTTCGTGCGTAAATCTTACAATTGATGGAAAAATGCACTCGTTTGAAATGTGCGTAAAAAAAGCCGATACCGACGAAGAAGGAATTATTTCCCTAAAGCTTGCAAAAAATCTCTTGCCGAAAAGAAAACCTGACTCACATAAGGGCGATTACGGAAAAGCCTTTATTGTTGCGGGTTCAAAGGGGCTTACGGGCGCGGGATTTTTCTCGTCCGAAGCATGCCTTAAATGCGGCAGCGGACTTATAACGCTCGGCTGTCCCGACAGTCTTGATACGGTTTTTGAAATTTTGCTTAAAGAAGTTATGACGCTTCCTTTGAGCGATAAAAACGGTATTTTAACAAAAGAATGTATTAACGCAATTATCGACAAATGTGAAAAAAGCGACGTTTTGCTTATCGGGTGCGGACTTTCAAACAATCCCGACACGCAAAAAATCGTTTGCGACGTTGTAAAAAACGTAAAAATCCCCAAAGTGATTGATGCCGATGGCATAAATGCGCTTTCGGCGAATATAAATATACTAAATGAGCATGAAGGGGAAGTTGTTTTAACACCGCATTTTATGGAGTTTTCGAGAATCAGCGGATTTTCACTTGATAAAATTAAAGAAAATCCCGAAAAATGCGCTCTTTTGTTTGCAAAAAAATATAACGTGACGCTTGTGCTAAAATCGCACAATACCGTTGTTGTATCGCCCGACGGCAAATGCTTTAAAAACGTTTTGGGTAATCCCGGAATGGCAACGGGCGGCAGTGGAGATGTTTTGGCAGGTGCGATAGCATCTTTTATCGGGCAGAAACTTGGCACATTTGACGCATCGTGTCTCGGTGTTTTTGTCCACAGCCTTGCAGGCGATATAGCCGCTTTGGATAAAGGTTTTTGCGCACTTACGCCGTCCGATATTTTAGACAACATTCCTTATGCAATAAAGTATATGGGAGGTTAATTTTTTTGAGGATTTTCAAACTGCTCGCCTGTGTTTTGGCATTTACCTTAATTTCGGGATGCGCACCGGGCGGAAACGGTGAAAATGCGTATGAGAAAATTAATAAAAAATATATAAACATTTCAGATTATGCTGCCGGCGGGAATATTACAATTTACGGCAATAAATCGCAAAACACATATGATTTTATGCAGTATTACAAAAACGGAAAATATCTTCTTCAGTATAAAGACGACTTAGGAATTATTTTTGATAAAAAAAGCGTTGTTATTAAAAACAACGTGCTTAAAAGCCAAATTGCTTTTGACTCCGACAGTATGGATTATTACTACTTTTTCGTAAATTCGTTTTTTGAGAAGTATTTTACCGAGCAAAATGTCACTGTGAAAACGGCTTCGTCGGACAACGAAAAATTTGTTGTTTTGGAGTGCGAAACGGGTGATAAGCATTATAAAAAGCAAAAACTTTGGATTAATGCAAAAAACACGCTGCCGTCGAAGATGCAGATTTTTGACGGAAACGATACTTTGAAAGCAGAGATACGCTTTTTGGATTTTAAATTTGTAAAAAGCGTTGATGAAAATATATTTAAGACAGATTGATTTTTTTGGAGGCACAAATGAGAACATGGGCTGAAGTTGACTTAAATGCAATTTTGTTTAATATTAAATCGGCAAGAGAAAAGCTTTCGCCAAACACTAAGCTTTTGTGCGTTGTTAAGGCGGACGGTTACGGTCACGGTGCATACGAAATTTCCAAATCGGCGCTCAAAGCAGGTGCGGATTATCTTGCGGTTGCAACGGCGCAGGAGGCTGTGGACCTCAGAAAAAAGGGTATACATATTCCGATTATGATTTTGGGCGTGCCCGACAAAGACGATATTAAAAGCATTGTGGAATATGACATAACCGCAACGGTTTTCAGCTTAAACTATGCAAAGCTTCTTTCCGATGAGGCGATAAAACAGAATAAAAAATGCAAGGTTCACATAAAAATTGATACGGGAATGTCGAGAATAGGCTACAACACTTTTGAGCGTGCAATTTGCGATATCCCGAAAATCTGCAATATGCCGGGCATTTTTGCCGAAGGGATTTTTTCGCATTTTTCAAAAGCTGATGAGTCTGATTCGTCTTACACCGACTATCAGTTTGAAAGATTTATGAAAATTATAAAAAGCTTAAAAGATATCGGAATTGAATTTAAAATAAAACACATCTGCAACAGTGCCGGTATGATTCGTTTTCCCAAATACCATCTTGATATGGTAAGAAACGGAATAGCGCTTTACGGGCATTACCCGTCGGATATTTTCAGTGAAAAAGATATCGCTTTAAAACCTGCAATGACGTTTAAAAGCAACGTTGTAAACATTAAAACGATTCCGGAAGGCACAAGCGTCGGATACGGCGGAAAATTTGTTTCCGAAAAAGAAACAAAAGTCGCAACCGTTGCGGTAGGATATGCCGACGGTTATCCGAGAGCATTGTCGCAAAAAGCCGATGTTTTGATAAACGGACACAGGTGCAGAATTTTGGGAAATGTTTGTATGGACCAGATGATGGTTGATATTACCGGACTTGATGATATAAAATTCGGGGATGAAGTTATATTATTTGGAAAAAGTGGTGATAATAACATTACCGTAGAAGAACTTGCGGATTTAATCGGCACAATCAACTACGAAATACTTTGCGGTATCGGAAAAAGAGTCCCCCGAATTTACAAAAATATGCCGGTATAATTGGAATAATCTACATTTGACATAACGCCTTGAAAAATGTATAATTTATTATATCCGATAATAGTTTTACCAAAGTAAGAATGTTAATTTAAAATAAGGGGGCTTGGTTGTCTTGGCACAGCAGAAAAAAATTCTGATCAGCTTGCCTGATTCTCTTTTGAGCGAGGCTGATATGCTTGCAAACGCTCAAAACATAAACAGAAGTGAGTTTATAAGAGAATCCATGAAGCTGTACATCAGAGAAAGAAAACGGATCGAACGCTGTGAAAAAATGAAAAAAGGCTATGAAGAGATGTCCGAGATTAACCTTGAAATTG
>CABUQL010000231.1 GCA_902493665.1 uncultured Eubacteriales bacterium | reverse complement strand
GTATATGAATTTGAAAGTCCCTGTACGGTGTTTGTTGTGCACCATGCTTCTATATCGCCCGCTTTGCTCCAGAGATGAGCTTTGTTTACATATTTGCCTGTTTCACTGTCGCTGTAAAGCTTTTCTGTACTGTATGCATAAGATGCAAAGGGTTTTCCTGCAACCTGATCCGTTCCCTCTATTGTGTTAATGTAGTTTTTAACACCGAGATTTGACACATCATAAGGCGCTGCTGCTTCTGTGCCGTCATTATAGAAGAAGTGAACGTAATCTGTTATTCTTTCGTTTTGCGATTCACGCATAATCGTAAACATTGTAAGGTAAGCAATGTTTATTTTCGTGCTCTGAAGCCATTTAGCCGTCTGGTGAAGGTCAATTCCGTTTTTGGTAACCTTGTAATCTTTCATATGTTCAATAAGATTATCTCCCGGCGTGTTACATCTGTTAACAATTGAGTTCTGAACAAATCTTATTTCTTTTCCGGTATAGTTTGCTTCTTTATTAAGCGGAACTTCTTTTCCGTCAATTGTAAGAGTTACTTTTGAAAAATGCTCGTCGCCGTGGAAACCGCCGATGAAGTCACCGGGCGATTTACCGTCCGTAGCCGCATTTGGAGCTTCTCTTATTGCCATTTCAATTTCGCCCTCCTGCAAAAGCTGAGCGCCTTGCGTAAACGAATATTCGCCTTTTCTCTCGGCTTTCCATGCAGTTTTAACACGGTAAAGCTCTGCATTTTGTCTTACATCGTCACTGCTTGTAAAATCTGTAACGGTGTTAGGATTGTTTATGTATTGGAACTTATAAAGTGTATACATACTTGATGATCTTTTTGAACCTTTTACATAAACATCAAATGAAGAATAACCGCCCGTCTGAGGTGCTTTAACTTTTACTATAACATCGTCTTCGCTATAGTACATAGGATATTCCGAAACCGCTGACAAAGGAGCCATATTATCACCGTCCCACATATATGTTTTTAAATAATATTCATCAGTTAAATTGTCAGGCAAGGCAATGTTTGTTTCGTATGTGTCTTTTTCGCCCGTCAAAAGAATTTTACTGTCGACATTTACGTCTGCAAGACCTTTATCATTGTAAAGTGCCGTAAAAAGCGAAACTCTTATATCGTTTTTCGTATTGTTTCTGAGGATTTTTTTATATCCGTAATTCTTTCCTGCTTCAAACGTTCCCTGCCAGCTTGATGACAGTGTCTGAAGGTCATTTCTTTCATAGCCTTTGTCGTTGATAATAATTTTACCCTGAGGCATTTGAGTATATTCGTTTTCGCCGTCTGCAACATATGCCGTTTCGGTTGCTGCAACCGCCTTTTCTGTTGCGTCGCTTTTTGTAATAACAAATCTCGGCTGTGTCATTTTGCTTGCATCGCTTGTTACTTCCGTTACATTAAGCTCATCAAGATAATAGTCTAAGGCCGAATTTATAACAAATGACGGCATACCTATCTGATAATCAACGCAAGTCTGGTCGATTGTGTAAATGTATTCGATTTTTGTCCATTCCGAAGAATTTAACGTTGCGTTTTGTTTTGCACCGTACATTGTATTTGTGCCGTATTCTTTGCCGCCTGAATTGTTTTCACTGAGCATTCCTGCCGCAATCGCAACGGTTTCGCTTCCTGCACCGGGCACAAGTTTTGCATAAGCCGAAATTTTAAACTGTCTTCCGATATCGGAAGAATCAAGAGCGCTTTTCTTTATTGTATTGTAAAATTTAAGCCTTCTCTGCGTGCTTGTTGAAGTCGCCGTATTTCTTTCAACTCTGAGACATTTTCCCGCTTTTGTATCGGGGTAATTTGCCGAATCGTCAAGATAAAGCGTTGCCCCGCCTGCGCCGCCGGGTCTGTATGCATATTCATTATCATTATCGAAAATATTTATCGAAGTTGTATTTCCGCCGTTTTTATAATACGGAAGCGTTTCCATCAAGTCGAAATCAGGTGCATAAACGTCATCCGAAGAATCGTTTATCACCGTCATATCCGACACATCCGCAACTTTAATATTGTCGATATATAAATCTTTAAACGAATTGCTGAACGTAAGCATACCTGCCTGCCAGTCAATAACGTCCTGCGTGATTTCAAAATCAAAGCTGTAGTCTGTCCAGACGCCTGTATTGGCAAGTTTTACAGTGTATGTATTTCCTTTAAAGCTAGAAGCGTTTGTTTTAGTGCCGGAAGGAGTTGTTCCGGCAGCTGCCGACATAAATCCGACGCTCATTGCCGTTGTCATACCCGAGCTTACGGGATTTAGCACAGAAAAGCTTACTTTAAACTTTCTTCCGAGGTCGTCATTTGTAAGAGCGCCGCTGCTTTTAAGACCGTTGTAAAACTTATATCTTACACTTGCAGTTGCGGGCTCTTTTGCAATGTGAAGGCTTTTTCCGTCAGCATCGCCGTCTTTATCGTAAGCCGATGAGATTTCGCATGCAAAAGATTTTGCACCGTCGCCGCCTCTTACATATTCCCCCTGCGTACCGAACGATACATTATTTGTTGTTGTAACTCTTTTTACGGAAGATATATCCGAAAAATCCGACGTAAATCCGTTTGACGTTTCTCCGCTTAAAGCAAGTGTGATGTTTTCAAGTCCTTTTGCCTTATACTTCTTTACGGCAGACGTAACATCAAGCGAATATGTTTTCGCACCGGTTACCGAAACAGTTCCCAAAAGTTCAGCGTCAAATCCCGAAGAATTCAGGTTGTTTTTAGGCGCCGTGTTCCAGTTAATCGGATTTTGCCAGTTGTCTTCAACTGCGTACACATTGATTTTTTGCGGACCCGAGCTTAAAACGTTGAATTTAAATTCAACTTTTGTGTCGGTATCCGACACATCGGAAAGAGGCATTTTTATATAGCCTTTTTGATTTGATGCACTTTGATTTGCCGCACCGATATTAACGGCGCAAAATGATGAAATCAAAATAGCAAATACCAAAACAATGCTGATTTTTCTTTTCATTCTCTTAATTCCTCCATAATAAACTTATTTATATATAATTAATT
>CABUQL010000230.1 GCA_902493665.1 uncultured Eubacteriales bacterium | reverse complement strand
ATCGGCGCGGCAAACAATCTTCTTGCGGCAATGATTGACAACCATATTTATCAGGGAAACACCTTAAACATCGACCCGAGAAGAATTACATGGAAAAGATGCGTCGATATGAATGACCGCCAGCTCCGTTTTATCACAGACGGTCTGGGCGGAAGAGTAAACGGTGTTCCGAGGGAGGACGGCTACGATATAACGGTTGCGTCCGAAATTATGGCGGTTTTGTGTCTTTCAAGTTCAATAACCGATTTAAAAGAAAGACTTTCAAAAATAATTATAGGGTATACGTATGACAACGAACCCGTTACGGCAGGCGATTTAAAGGCATCGGGCGCAATGGCGGCGCTTTTGAAGGACGCATTAAAGCCGAATCTTGTGCAGACTCTTGAAAAAACTCCGGCACTCGTTCACGGCGGTCCGTTTGCAAATATCGCCCACGGATGCAACAGCGTTATTGCAACAAAAACGGCAATGAAACTAGGCGATTATGCAGTTACGGAGGCAGGCTTCGGGGCGGATCTCGGTGCTGAAAAATTCCTCGATATAAAATGCCGTGTTTCGGGATTAAAACCGAGCGCAGTTGTTATTGTGGCAACCGTAAGAGCGCTTAAAATGCACGGCGGAATGGATAAAAAAGAGCTCGGCAAAGAAAATACAGATGCACTCAAAAAAGGTATTCCCAATCTTTTAAGACACGTTTCAAACATCAAAAATGTTTATAAACTTCCGAGTGTTGTTGCCGTAAACAAATTTCCGACAGACACGAAAGACGAAGTTGACTGCATTATAAAAGAGTGCAAAAAACTCGGTGTAAACGTTGTTCTTTCGGACGTCTGGGCAAACGGCGGCGACGGCGGAACGGATCTTGCAAAAGAAGTTGTCCGTCTTTGCGAAGAGAAAAACGATTTTACGTTCTGCTATGAGGATAATCTTACAATAGAAGAAAAAATCGAAAGCGTTGTTAAAAAGATTTACGGCGGCAAGAGCATAAACGTTTTGCCGGCGGCGAAAAAACAAATCGACAAGCTTACGCAAATGGGATTTTCAAATCTTCCCGTTTGCATTGCAAAAACGCAGTACAGTTTTTCGGATGATATGAAAAAGCTTGGCGCTCCGACCGATTTTGAGGTTACGGTAAGAAACGTTAAAATTTCGGCAGGTGCAGGATTTATTGTTGTTCTGACGGGTGATATTATGACAATGCCGGGACTTCCGAAGGCGCCCGCTGCAGAAAAAATCGACGTTGACGAAAACGGAAAGATTTCGGGATTGTTTTAAAACAGATTATATGCATTGAACCAAATAAAGCGTCAAAAAACTTGACAAACAAAAAATTTTGTTATATAATACTAAAGTTGATTTATATATCAACATCTCTGCTCCTTTATAATTAAGGGGGCCAAAGTCCAAAGGGAGGTGAAAGTTAATGGAAAAAATAACAAACAAGTATGAAACTATCTTTGTTGTTGACACATCAATCGGTGAAGAAGCAGTTAAAGCTGTTGTTGAAAAATTCAAAGCTATGATTGCTGAATCGTGCAGTGTGGAATCTGTTGACGAATGGGGCAAAAGAAGACTTGCATATCCTATCGAAGACAGAACCGAAGGATATTACACTTTAATAAACTTTACATCAAGTCCTGAATTTATTAAAGAACTTGACAGAGTTTACAACATCACTGACGGTATTTTAAGAACTATTACTATTAAGAAATAAGAGACGGTGATTAACCATGAATAAGGTAATATTACTCGGAAGACTCACAAGAGATCCGGAGCTTCGAACAACTCCGTCGGGAGTAAGCGTTACAAGCTTTTCAATTGCCGTAAACAGACGTTTTTCAAAGGATCAGACAGACTTTATAAACTGTGTGGCTTGGCGTCAAACCGCTGAATTTGTCACAAAATATTTTGCCAAAGGCAATATGATTGCAGTTGTGGGAAGTCTTCAGACAGGAAGATTTGAAAAAGACGGTCAGACTCACTACACAACAGACGTTGTTGTTGACGAGGTTTATTTTACGGGCAGCAAAGCTGAAATGTCGGGCAGTGCACCTTCAAACAGTGCGCCGAGTGCAAATAATGACGCTGAATTTAATATTGATGACGGTTTTATGCCTATGCCGGCAGATGATGATTTGCCGTTTTAATGAGCTTATGCCAAATCGGAGCTATGATGTAAAATAATAAAGGAGGTAAACTTACAATGGCTGAAGAAAGAGCATACAGAAAAAAACCTAAAAAGAAGGTTTGCGCTTTTTGTGTTGATAAAGTTGAAGAAATCGACTACAAAGACACAGCAAAGCTTAGAAAATACATTTCGGAAAGAGCTAAAATTCTTCCCAGAAGAATTAACGGTAACTGTGCAAAGCATCAGAGACAGCTTACACAGGCTATCAAAAGAGCTCGTCATATAGCGCTTTTGCCCTATACATCTGAATAATATTTATAAATTAACACCCTTTCCGATCGGAAAGGGTGTTTTTGCGTTTAATTTTATTCGTTACTTTTTTAGCAAAAAAAGTAACACAAAAAAAGTATTGACAAAACAAATTAAATGATATATAATACTATTAAAGATATGATATTGATAAGGTGGTGCATATGAGAAATACACTTCAAAAGCAAATAGTTAAAGATGCGCTTTATTCCTTGGGCAACCATCCCACTGCCGAGGAGGTCTATACAGAAGTTCATAAAGACCATCCGTCGGTCAGCAAGGCGACGGTTTACAGAATACTCGGCAATATGGCGGAATCGAAACATGCATTGCGCCTTGTGTGCCCGGGCGGTGCAGATTGCTTTGACCACAGGCTCGACAGTCACTATCACATCAAATGCGAAAAATGCGGAAAAATTTATGACGTTGATATTCCTTATATGGAAAACTTAAACGATTTGGTGTCAAAAGAATTTACCGTGTTTTCGCATCAGATAATATTTTTAGGCATTTGCCGTAATTGCAAAAATGAAGGGAGTAAATAATAATGAAAGATTTAAAAGGAACAAAAACAGAACAGAATTTGATGACAGCTTTCGCAGGTGAA
>CABUQL010000229.1 GCA_902493665.1 uncultured Eubacteriales bacterium | reverse complement strand
CGCCCGAAACAATGCCCTCTTCGCTTAAATATTTTCCGACACATCTTATTGCGTTTCCGCACATTTTGCCTTCGCTGCCGTCGGCGTTAAACATTCTCATTTTAGCGTCGCATACATCGGACGGACAAATAAGAACAATGCCGTCGCCGCCTATGCCGAAATGACGGTCGGACAAGGCTATGGAAAGCTTTTCGGGATTTTCTACTTTTTGGCTGAAACAGTTAAAATATATATAATCGTTTCCGCAGCCGTGCATTTTTGTAAATTTTAACATGTTATTTTCTCCGTTTCATATCAGTCTGCAAGCTCATCGAGTATTCTTTTTGCAATTACGCTTTTTGAACACCTGTTGTTCATTGCCTCTTTTTCTATGTAATGATGCGCTTCGTTTTCGTCTATTTTTTTAACACTGACAAGAAGATATTTTGCCTTTTCGCAAAGCTTTATTTCGTTAACCTTCTCGCTGAGTTTTTCGTTTTCTTTCTTTAGTTTTATAAGTCTTGCTCTTGACGCATCCGCCATTTTTACCGCCATATAAAGCGCGCGGCGTGTGACGGGTTTTCCGACCGAAAGAACTCCGTATCCCGAAATTTTGTGAACAACCTCGTCCAAAACCTCGTTTTTAACGATTAAAACAACTCCTGCGGTTGTAACCTGCGCTGCAACAACGGCAACATCAAAGCCTGTTTCGTCGTGAAGCGGTGCATTGACAACAACAATATCATAGCTGTTTTGAGCGATATGGCGTCTTGCGTCGCCTCCGCTTTTTACAATATCAGTTTCACTGTAACCGAAAGTTTTTAAAAGTGTTTTTAAAGCTTCGCTGTTTTTTCCTGAATCGGTTACAAGAAGCACCTGTGCCAAATGCATCACCTCCGTTTTCTGTTTGTTTTTATCATCAGATTCCGCTATACTTTTAAAAACAAATTACAGTCTTCTGAAATAATTAATATCAAAAAAGTCGTCTTCATTGTTGCAGTTTGAAAACTCGTTCCATTCCTTCATTTTAAGGTTTATAAAGCTTTCAACAAACTCTTTGCCGAGATTTTCTTTTACAAAATCGCTCGTTTTTGCCTCGTTTATTGCCTCAAGCATATTTTTGGGAAGCGGCAAAAAATCTTTTTCACTGTAGGCCGACACGTTAAAATCAACATTTACGGGTTTTGAAAGTTTAAGATTTTTTTCAATTCCCGAAAGTCCCGCATATATCAAAAGCGAAAATACAATATAGGGATTGCATGACGGGTCGGGCGAGCGGTATTCCATTCTTGTGCCCTTATCGTCGGGCGACGGTATTCTTATAAGCTGGCTTCTGTTCTGGTGCGACCAGCTTACAAATTTGGGTGCTTCAAACATTCCGAATCTTTTGTATGAATTAATTGTCGGGTTTGTAAAAAGCGTAATTTCACGTGCGTGCGAAAGTATTCCCTGAATAAAGCTTTCAGCCTCGGGGCAGTGCTCATCGCCGATTTTAAATATGCTCTCGCCGTTTTTTGTAAGCGTTAAATTTATGTGAAGTCCGCTGCCGCTTTCGTTATCGAAAGGTTTTGGCATAAACGATGCAAAAAGTCCGTTTTGCGCACTTATTGATTTTACGACGGATTTAAAATTCATAAAATTATCCGCAGCGGCAAGCGGCGACGAATAATTAAAGTCAATTTCATTTTGTCCGTAGCCGTGCTCATGGTGTGACGTTTCGGGAGTTATGCCCATTTCTTCAAGCGCAAGGCATATTTCTCTTCTTACATTTTCTCCCCTGTCAAGAGGCGCACAGTCAAGATATCCCGCATAATCGTGCGGTATTTTTGTGGGCTCGCCGTCGTTATCCGTTCTGAAAAGATAAAACTCACACTCCGAACCGACACGGCAGCCGTATCCTTTTTCTTTAAGCTTTGCAACGGCTTTTTTAAGTATCTGTCGTGCATCGCCTTCAAAAAACGCGCCGTCGCTGTATTTTATATCGCAGAAAAGCCTTGCAACTCTGCCCTGCTGAGGACGCCACGGAAGAAGCGTTACCGTTTTGGGGTCAGGAAACAAAAACAAATCCGATATTCCCGCCTGCTCAAATCCGCTTACGGAGGCTGCGTCAATAGAAAGCCCGTTTTCAAATGCATTATAGAGCTGATGTGATAAAATTGAAACGTTTTTCAGCGCTCCGAGTGCATCGCAAAACGCAAGTTTTACAAATTTAACATCATTTTCTTCAACAAACTGCAAGACCTCGTCCTTGGTATAATTCATTTTAATCTATCCCTCCCGGCAGAATAACAAATATTTATTTTCCGAAAAAAACAATTTGATTTCTGCTTTTTAAAACTTTTATAAATAAAAAATATTCCGCATCCCAAAAGTAGGCTTGTCTTGGGACAGCGGAATATTAAAAACAAAACTGCCAAGACACTTTCTTTGGCATATCAATGCCTAATTTGATGTATAAAGCTGCTTGTAAGGATTGTTTGTATTCGGCGTAAGCACATAAAACGTACCGCTTAAAATTTCTTCTTCGTCTTTTGAAAACTTTCCGCAAAACTCTTTGATGTAATCTTTTATTTCTTCAAGATCTTCTTTTTCCGCTTTTTTGCTTGAAACCTGCGCCGGAAGATCGTGCGGTATGCTTTCGGTTCTTAAGAAAATCTTTCCGCCGTGCATACCCGTTCCGCAAAAGTAGCCTACGGGAGGTTTTCCGCTTGTGTAAAGCCCTAAAACGACTATAACTCCGCCCGCCTGGTATTCGCCGAGAAAACTTCCCGCTTCTCCGCCGATTATAAGCGCCGGGAATTTTTCTTTATACGCTTTCATATGGATACCTGCTCTGTAGCCGGCATTTTTTTCAATAAAAATCTTGCCGCCTCTCATTGCATATCCCGTTGCGTCGCCTGCATTTCCGTGAACGGTTATAACGCCGTCGTTCATTGTGTCGCCCGTTGCCTCCTGAACATTTCCGAAAACCTCGATTTCGGCTCCGTTAAGATATGCGCCGAGCGCATTTCCCGGAACACCGTTTATAATAATCTTTTTATCGGATAATCCGTCGGCAATAAAACGCTGTCCTATACAGTTAT
>CABUQL010000228.1 GCA_902493665.1 uncultured Eubacteriales bacterium | reverse complement strand
TTTAAATGAAGTACACCGATAGCAAAAAAGATGCTTACGCATATGTTATCGTTATATCGGGCAATTCCTATTTTGCCGCCGACATTAAGTCCCATTGCTTTTTGCGATATCTGGTTTACCGCATCTCTTGCCGCACCGATTATTGCGCCCTCTTCACGGTTAACGTCTTTTATTACTCCTTCTCTGACAGATGAAACAACGGCTCTTTCGATAATTTTGTTTATCGATGACACAAATTCACCGCCGTAATCTACCGCTGCACACAAAATACCATTCTTCCTGTTTTCTTCAATCATTTCTTTTTCAAGCTGTCTGCTGTCTGTAAGTGCAAGCTTAATTGCCGCCGATGCAGCCTCTCTGCAGCCTCCGTCATTTTTTAATGCCATAATTCCAACTCCGTTTCACACATCAAATACCATTATACACTATTTTCAAAAAATAAACAACACTTTTTTAATCCGAATAAACAAATCTTCCGACATAATTATATCCGTTTTTAATGCGCACTTCGCTAAAATTTGTTGTGTCATCAAGATTTTCGCTCACATAATCGACTTTTACCGTGCCGTCATGCTCCAAATCCTTTGCATATATTTCAACAACCGACGTTCCCATAAGCACAAGGTCTTTGCTTTTTAAATCAAAAACATCGACTTTTTCGCCGTTTACCATTATTTCAATATTATTCCCCGGCGTTCCGTCGGCAAGAGTCATGGTAATCTTTCCGCTTTCGGCATCATCTTTAAAAACCTTTGTTCCTTCATAAGAATCAATATTTGTAAAAACACTTCTGAAAGGTTTTGTAAAAAGACCTATCTGAGACAGGACAACTACAGAAAAAACCGCAGACAAGAGCAAAAACAAAAATTTATCAGTATTAAAACCATTACTGCCTTTGCGTTTTTCTTTATTATACTTTTTTCTTTTTAAAGAATATTTTGATTTACACTTTTTTATCAAAGCTCATCACCTCAACATATTTTATGTCAGATTTGCCTTGATAATTCAAAATTTTATACGTTTTTGCCTGCAAGATAACCCGTTGAAAAAGCTATCTGTAAATTAAAGCCGCCCGTATAGGCGTCAACGTCTATAACTTCTCCGGCAAAGAAAAGACCGGGCATTATTTTTGACTCCATTGTTGACGGGTTTATTTCCTTTGTGCTCACTCCGCCCGACGTTATAACTGCTTCGGAAACAGGTCTTAAACCTTTAATTGTAAGTGGGAATTTTTTTATAACTTCTAAAAGATTTCTTCTCTCATCTTTTGTGATTTCGTTTACTTTTTTATATTTATCGATTTTACTAAGCTCCGTAATAACAGGAATCATTTTTATGGGAAGAAGATTTTTTAATGAATTTTCAAAGTTTTTGTTTTTAAACTCATCAAAATCTCTTAAAATACGTTTGTCAAGCGTTTTTTCATCAAGCGCAGGCTTTAAATCAAGAAAAATTTTATAATTTTCATAATCGTCATTTCTTATGTGGCTGCTTGCGCTGAGCACTATCGGTCCCGATATTCCGTAATGCGTAAAAATCATTTCTCCGAAATCGGAAAAGATTTTTTTGTTTTTGTAAAAAAGCGTAAGCTCAGTGTTTTTAAGCGACAAGCCCTGCATTTTAAACGCATAATCTTCGTTTGTTTCAATAGGAACAAGCGACGGTTTGAGTTTTGTTACGGTATGTCCCGCTTTTTTTGCAAATCTGTAGCCGTCACCGGTAGAGCCCGTTGCGGGATAGCTTTCGCCGCCCGTTGCAATTATGATTTTATCGCATGAAAGCGCCTTATTACCGTAAAATATTATTTTCTTTTTTTCATCTTCAAAAACTATGTCTTTTACTTCGTTTGAATAAACTTTAACTCCCGTGCTCTGTAAAAGTTTTTTGAGTGCATTGAGCACATCTTTCGATTTATCGCTTACCGGGAAAACTCTGCCGCCTCTTTCAACCTTCGTTTCAAGTCCGAGCTTGTTTAAAAGATTTATAAGGTCGGTATTTGTAAACGAATAAAACGCACTGTATAAAAAGTTTGCGTTTACGGGAGTGTTTTTCAAAAAATCTTCTATATCGGCGCTGTTTGTAATGTTACATCTGCCCTTTCCCGTAATTAAAAGCTTTTTTCCGAGCATTTTGTTTTTTTCTATCAGAATTACATTGTGTCCTCTTTTTGACGCAACCGCCGAAGCCATCATTCCCGCCGGACCGCCGCCTATAACTGCAACAATACTCATTTTTTCACCAACCGATAAACTGTATTTTAAATCAGGCATAAAAAGTCAAAAAATCATCAAATTCATATTGCCTGTTTTTTTCAAATTGTTTTTAATGATTGTATTTTTCGTAAACCTCGTATTCGTCCCAGATGTTTTCGAGATTTTCAAATATCTGTGTAACTTCGTCTTTTTTGCGCATAACCACCGCGATTATAAGTGCATTAATAACACTCAGCGGCGCAACGAGAGAGTCGACAAAAAACGACATATCGCTTCTTGCCAAAAGCGCATACGTTGCGTTTTGTGTAATCGGCGACGTTAAAACATCGGTAACCGCTATAATTTTGCTTTTTCTGTCAGCCGCATATTTTACCGCATTTATTGTCCTTCTCGAATATCTTGGATAACTTATGGCTATCATAACGTCATCTTTTGTTATGGGATAAATCTGTTCAAACGTTTCGCTTGCCGAATTTGTTACAACGGTTTTTACATTCGGGAAAATAAGATTAAAATAAAATCCCAGAAAGCTTGCAACCGAGCTACAGCTTCTTGTGCCCATAATGTAAATTGTTTTTGCCGAAAGAATTGTTTCAACCGCACCGGTAAATTCGTTTTCGTCAATTTCTTCTATTGTTTGTCTTAACCTTTCAGCGTCGGATGTTAAAACGTTTTTAAGAACATCTTTTTCTGCCATTTTCGTGCTTGTAATTTCCATTCTCTGAAGCGATGTAAGTTTATTTCTTATAAGCTCCTGAAGTGCTTTTTGAAATTTGGGATATCCGTCATAACCCATTTTTGACGCAAATCTTACAACCGTTGATTCGCTCACATCTGCTTTTTGCGCAAGCACTGC
>CABUQL010000227.1 GCA_902493665.1 uncultured Eubacteriales bacterium | reverse complement strand
TCGGCGCAGAGCCGTTGACTGAAGATATGAGAGCCGCAATAGAAAGCTCACTCGGAATAAAGGCATACGATATATACGGACTTTCCGAAATTATGGGACCCGGTGTTTCATATGAATGCGAATATCAATGCGGTATGCATGTTTGCGAAGATATGTTTATCCCCGAAATAATTGACCCCGATACGGGTGAAGTATTGCCGCACGGTGCTAAAGGCGAACTTGTGTTTACAACGCTTACAAAAGAAGGATTTCCTGTAATCCGTTACAGAACACGGGATATCTGCTCGCTTAACTATGAAAAATGTAAATGCGGAAGAACGCATCTTAGAATGAACAAGCCGACAGGCAGAAGCGATGATATGCTTATTATAAGAGGAGTTAACGTGTTCCCGTCGCAGATTGAAAGTGTTCTGTTAAAACTTAATCAGGATGTTACTCCGAATTATCAGATTATTGTAGGCAGAGAAAACAACACAGATACGCTTGATGTCAACGTTGAAATGAGCGATGCGCTTTTTGCCGATGATATTAAATCTATTGAAAAAATCGAAAACAAGATTAAAAACGAACTCAGAAGTGTGCTTGGAATCGGTGCAAAGGTTCATCTTGTTAACCCGAAAACAATAGAGAGAAGCGAAGGAAAAGCAAAAAGAGTAATAGACAACAGAAAATTATCTTGATGAAAGGATGAATGAATATGTCTGTAAAGCAAATTTCTGTTTTTGTTGAAAACAAACCCGGAAGAATTTTGGAAATCATTGAAACTCTCGGAAAAAACAACATTGATATCTGCGGTCTTTCTGTTGCGGATACTTCGGAATTCGGTGTTGCAAGAATGATTGTAAGCGATTCAAACCTTGCAAAAACGGTTTTGAGAGAAAACGGAGTAATCGTAAAAATTACCGATATAACCGCAATTGCAGTTGATAATAAACCCGGAGCGCTCACAGATGCACTTAGCGTTCTTAAAGAAAACGGCATTGTTGTTGAATATATGTATGCAATTGCAAAAAGTATTGACGAAAAATCCGTAATTGTTATACGTGCAGATGTTCCCGAAAAAGCGGAAGATGCGCTTAAAGCAAACGGAGTAAAAGTTCTTTCTCACGGTGAAATTAATAATTTATAAAAAATGCAAAACATAAAGCGCCCGGTAATTATTTTTGCCGGGTGTTTTTTGGTACAGACACTTTTTTTATCCGCCAAACATACAATACATTATGCGGTAATTTTTGTATCGGGTTTAAAGAATACCCGATATGTGCTGCCAATTTTTCGGAGGTGTCGTATGTTTGAAATATTTACGGTAATAGCGGCATTATTTTCAAACGCAGTATTTTTGCTTTCTTACGTTTCGCAGGCAAATTCATTTAAAAAACCTCTTTCGGCAGAAGAAGAACGAAAATACATAATGCAGTATAAAAACGGAGATGCGGGCGCCAAAAACATATTAATCGAAAGAAATTTAAGACTTGTTGCACACGTCGTAAAAAAATACAGTGCGCAGGGCGCAGAAACAGACGATTTGATTTCAATAGGAACAATAGGTCTTATAAAAGCGATTTCAACTTTTGATGCATCTAAAGGAGCCAGACTTGCAACGTATGCCTCAAAATGTATTGAAAACGAAATTCTTATGAACTTCAGAACAGACAAGAAACGAAAGAACGACATATCGCTGCAAGACCCTGTGGGAAAAGACAAAGAAGGCAACGAAGTAGCTCTTATTGATAAGCTATGCAGCGATGACAGCGATGTGTTTGACGAAGTAAATCTTAAAATGCAGGTTATAAAACTTTATGAAATGATAAAAAGAGTTTTGCAAAAGCGTGAGCAGACGGTTTTAATGATGCGATACGGTCTTGGAGGAAGCGGTGTTTATACGCAGAAGGAAATTGCAAAAATGCTTAATATTTCACGTTCGTATGTGTCAAGAATCGAAACAAAAGCAATAAAAAAACTTGCAGACTGCTTTGATGAAGAAGAATAGTGAGTTGCATTTGAAAAATTAGAAAATTTCCCCTTGATTTTTGATTTGCACTGTGTTATACTATTATATATTGTAATTAATGAAACTTTAAAAAGGATGGGAACAAAAGAATGCTTAATACTATATTAACTGTTGTTCAGGTTATTTTATCATTGATTTTGATTGCCGTTGTTTTGCTTCAGTCAGGTAAACAGGCAGGCTTGTCCGGTTCAATTGCCGGCGGTGCAGAAACATTTTTCGGTAAAAATAAAGCAAGAACTATCGACGGCATGCTTTCAAGAATGACAACAATTGTTGCAGTTTTGTTTGTTGTTGTTTCATTCGTACTTGCTATTTTGCTCAAGTAAATATAACTGATATAGAAAACCGAGGCTATGCCTCGTTTTTTTATGCAATCTGATATTTTAAAAAATGCGGAGTTTAAAATGCAAAATTATATAATCTATGCAATATGCTTATTTAATGCGGTAGTCTTTGTTCTATACGGCATCGATAAATTAAAAGCGGTCAGAGGAAAATACCGAATAAGCGAAAAAGTGCTTCTTACTTTGCCGTTTTTTATGGCATCTTTGGGAGCAATGCTTGGAATGATAGTTTTTAATCACAAAACAAGCAAAACCAAATTCAGAATTATTATTCCTCTTTCGTTTATAATAAATATTTTAATTTTTATACTGTTTACAAATTTGCAGATTGGTGATAAAATATATTTCATACACTAGAAGAAATTCACATATTGTAAAATGGAAGGATGGTATTATGGAGATTATTGACGTTCACACACATATATTTCCGGAAAAGCTGGCACACAAGGCAGTTTTAAATCTCGGGAATTATTATCATTATGAAATGTACGGAACAGGTATTTTTGAGGATCTTAAAAAAAGCGCCGCAGAGGCAGGCATAACAAAGCTTGTCTGCCACTCTACCGCAACAAAGTGCGAACAGGTTGAACATATTAACACATTTATATCGCAGTTCGTGTCGGATGATGTTCATGCATTCGGAACACTTCATATTGATTATAAGGATTTTGAAAAAGAAATTGAGCGAATTAAAAAGATGGGACTGAAGGGAATAAAGCTTCAC
>CABUQL010000226.1 GCA_902493665.1 uncultured Eubacteriales bacterium | reverse complement strand
GAAACATTCCGCCGGGATATGAATATCGCTGCACACATTCGATTTTTGTAAATCCTCTTTCGCCGCCAAAGTCGCCCTCGGATTTTGTGTTGTCAAAAAAGTATAACCAGTTTGGCTCCATAAGGTCAAATTTAATTGCACCTCTGTCACCGTAAATTGCAAATGACAGCGCATCGTTTTCGCCCGTTGCAGCTTTTGAAATCATAACGTTTCCCAAAGCGCCGTTTTTGCTCTCAAGCATTAAAAACGCACTGTCCTCAGCCGTTATGTCGATTAATGTGCCGTCTTTTTGCGGACGTTTGCCGTAGAGAATCTGTGTTTTTGTGTAAACGCTTTTAAACTCTCCCGTAAGATGATAAAGAAGGTCCAATATGTGTGAACCCAGGTCAAAAAGAACACCGCCGCCGCTTATTTTTTCATCCTGTTTCCAGCCGATTGGTTTTTCTTTGTCGACCGAGCCCGAATGTAAAAACTTTGCATCAAACGTTAAAATGTTTCCGATTTTTCCTTCGTCAATCATCTTTTTTGCAAGAAGCGTTGCGGGGAAAAATCTGCTTTGAAACGTTATCTGATTTATTGTGTCCGTCTTGCTTTCGGCATCAAGAATTTCTTTTGCGTCTTCATAACTTGTGCAAAGAGGCTTGTCGCAGTAAACGTTTTTTCCCGCTTTGAGTGCGGCAATAACTGCTTCTTTATGATAAATATTCGGCGTGCAAATGTCTATTATGTCAACATTTTCATCATTTATAATATCGTAAATGCTGTCTGTTGCATAAGAAAAACCAAACAAATCCTTTGCTTTTTTTGCGTTTTCAATATGTTTTGAACAAACAGCGTAAAGATTTATTTTAAAATTTAAATTGTCATAATAAAGCGGTATGGTTTTATATGCGAATATATGTGTTTTACCCATAAAACCCGTTCCCAAAACACCTACATTAAGCGTTTTCAAAATTATCACCTCAGATGAAATTATATATTATTTTTGTAATTTTGTCTACTTTTTTGTTGATTATTTTTTCTTTTTGTGTTATGGTATATAAAAACGGAGCCGGAGGTGAAAAAATGGACTGCAAGTCACTTGTGAAAAAAGCGCAAAACGGTGATATTTCCGCTTTTGAAGAGCTTATAAACGCTCACAAAGACAATGTTTACAAAACCGCATACTCTTTTGTGGGAAACCATCACGACGCAAGCGATATTTCTCAGATTGCTTTTATAAAGGCTTATAAAAACATCGGAAAGTTTAATTTTAAATCGGAATTTTCAACGTGGCTTTACAGAATTACCGTAAATTCGTGCCTTGATGAAATAAGAAAACTCAAAAGGCAAACCGGCAGTACATTTTCAATCGACGATGACGAAAACGCAAAATATGTTTTGCCCGATCTTAACACGCCCGAAGAGGCATATGAAAAAGATGAACTTAAAAGAAAAGTGAGAGAAAACATAAATAAGCTTTCGGACAAATACAAAAGAGTTATTATTTACCGCGACATAAACGGACTTAGCTACGATGAAATTGCAAAAATCGAAAAATGCTCGGTAGGAACGATAAAATCGAGAATCAGCAGGGCAAGAGATGCATTAAAAGAATTAATTTCAAAAGACGGAACATTCTTTGAAAACTATACGTCTAAAGGATAAAGAGGTGAGAAAAATGAACATCTGCAAATTTATAAAGACAAATTTATCAGCATACATAGACGGTGTTTTAAGCGGCAGCGATGCCGAAAAAATTAAGAATCACCTTAAAGAATGTGAAGAATGCAGAGCCGAATATGAAAAGCTTCTTATCATATCAAACGTACTTTTAAATGAAGATGTCAAAGCGCCCGAAGGATATATGGCGTCGTTAAAGGCAAGAATCGCCGCAGAAGAACCGGGCAAAAAAGGATTTTTTGCGCATGTCAATTACAAGGTTTTGTCAGGAGCATTCGCAGTTTTGCTGCTTGCAGTTTCGTTTAAAACTCCGCTTTATGATAATCTTTTAAGGATAAACAACGAAAAATACAATACGGTTGTAACCGATGTTGATGTCAAAAAAACAGATGAAAATGTTTCTGAAAACACTTTAAAACAGGATGAAGACTCTTTGAAAAAATCCGGTTTTGAAGCCGGCGGAGATAAAGCAGAAAAAACCGAAAAAACCGAAAAAACAGAAAAAACCGAAGATAATAAAAACAATAAATCTTCCGAAGTAAAACTAAATGAAAATACCGCCGTAAAAAGCGAAACGTCAAAAACAACAAAAAATGACGAAAACAAAACAAATCTGCCCGGTGTATCTTCAAATAGTATAACTGCAAATGAAAATGCTTCGGAGGAAAAAAATTCTTCCGAGAAAGCTTATACACCGAGAGCGGCAGAAGCAGATAAAGAGACAGATTTGCAGTTTTACAGCAGCGGTCGGGCGCATTTGGATACAGGAAATATAAATGAAAATACTAAAAGTAAAAGCTCCGGCAAAGGATCGGAAAGCGAGGATGATATTGCTTTTGCTGACGATGCAAACACCGTATCTTTTAAAGATGTATACAATGAGATTTCAGGAGACGCTTCAATTACGGTTTCCGATAATAAAGAAGCACTTTCAATTCTTTCAGAATATAATATTACAAAAAATGAAAACGTTTGTGTTTTAAAATCCGATGAATATGCACTTTTAAAATCAAGTCTTTCGGATTATATAATTTCGTGTGATGAAGACATAGACGGCGCAAATGAAATAACAATTCAAATATTTTTTAAATAATCCTTTTATTTTATGAAAAAATATGGTAAAATAAGTTCGTGAATGCCCAAAAAAGCATTTGCGGACTTTATTTTTTGCAAGTCCGTTAAGAAAACTTTTGTTTTTTAAGGGACGGAAAGGCTGATTGATTTAAAATGTCTGTTTCAAAAAATGTACTTTTAACGATGAACAAAATGTTCAAAGTGCCCGTTCACCCGTTTAATCTTCAAAACGAGTGGAAGATGACGTATTCGCAGTGGCAATACGAAAAGGGCGCCGACACAATTAAATTTTATACAGAAGTTAAAACACCCGAAGAAATGTTTAAAGATAAAGTGGTTTTGG
>CABUQL010000225.1 GCA_902493665.1 uncultured Eubacteriales bacterium | reverse complement strand
AGTTTAACGGAAATTATGTTTTTGTCGATCACAAAAACGGATTTCAGACATCGTATGCACATCTTGACAAGGTGTTTGTCATAAAAGGCGAAGAAGTCGACTCAAACACAAAAATCGGAGAAATGGGGGATACCGGTCTTGCAACGGGCGTAAATCTGCACTTTGAGATTAAGTTTAAAGGAGAGAAGGTAAACCCCGAAGATTATGTCACAGTCGAGCGTTAGAATAAAAATCAATCCTTTTTTGATTTTAATTGCGCTTCTTTTTTTTGCGGCAGGAAAGCTTGAAATCTTTCTGTGCTTTTATTTTTGTGCACTCTGCCACGAACTTTTCCATTTTGCAGCATGTGTTTTTTTAAAAGAAGATGCGCTTTGTTTTGCGTTTTATCCTTATGGCATAAATATGCAGACAAAATTTATTAAAAATCCCGTTTCGCATATGATCATTTCGGCATGCGGACCTCTTTTTAACATCACTGCTTATATTCTTTGCAAAGATAAAACATCGCTTTTTTCCGCAGCAAACCTTTTTATATTTCTGCTTAATTCTCTTCCTGCTCTTCCGCTTGACGGCGGTGTTTTTTTAAGAGAGCTTGTTTCTCTTTTTAAAGGATATGTGATTTCGCAGAAAATAATGATTGAAATTACAAAAATAATCGGCACGCTTATTCTTTTTGCCGGAATTATTTTGGCGGTATTTACAAAATATAATATTTCACTGTTGATTATTGGTGTGTTTTTGTTGTATAATATAAAGAACGAAAAAATGCAGATAATATCGCTTCGCAAAAAAATTATATGCAGCGAAACGTCGTGGCAGAGCACATTTTTTAAAATCAAATCAATAGGAGTGTGCGAAAGTTTTCCCGTTTTAAAATGCATTGATTTTTATACTTACAAAAAAGAGCTTGTTATAAGCGTGTTTTCAAGCGATTCACGTCTTTTGGGAAGATTGTCGCAGGGCGAAATAATAAACATTATTTTGTACGGAAAAAACATTAAAACATGCGGCGAGGCGGTTTGCAAGAGAGGATTTTTAAATGAACTGCAAGAAGAAAATCGATAAATTTCTTATGGAAGTTTCAAAACCGACGCGCTATATCGGCAATGAATACAACAGCGTCCATAAGGATTTAAAAAATATAAATATACGTTTTGCTTTTTGTTTCCCCGACGTTTACGAAGTCGGAATGAGCCATCTCGGAATGAAAATACTTTATCATCTTTTAAATAACGAGGAAGATATTTACTGCGAGCGTGTTTTTGCCCCGTGGATTGATATGGAGGAAAAAATGCGTGAAAATAATATCCCTCTTTTTGCGCTTGAAACTGGCGACAGTATAGAAAATTTTGATTTTGTGGGATTTACGCTCCAGTACGAGATGAGCTATTCAAACATTTTAAATATGTTAGACCTTGCGGGCATAACCTTTCTTTCCGAAGAGCGCGGCGAGGACGAGCCTTTTGTCTGTATGGGCGGCCCCTGTGCCTACAGTGCCGAGGCGCTTGCCGATTTTGCCGATTTTTATATGCTCGGCGAGGGCGAAGAGGTTATGATTGAGGTTATGGACGTTTACAGAAAGTGGAAGGACAGCGGCAAAAAGAGAAAAGATTTTCTTTTTGAGGTGTCAAAGCTTGAAGGCGTTTACGTGCCGTCGTTTTACGATGTCAAATACAATGACGACAACACCGTAAAAAGCATAACGCCGAAGTATGAAAACATTCCGAAAACCGTTAAAAAAAGAATTATAAAAGATATGGACAGCGTTTTTTATCCATCCGAAATGATTGTTCCGTTTCAGGAAATCGTTCACGACAGAATTATGCTTGAAATGTTTCGGGGCTGCATAAGAGGATGCAGATTCTGCCAGGCCGGGATAATTTACCGTCCCGTGCGCGAAAAAAGCAAGGAAACGCTTATTAAACAGGCTAAAGACCTTTTAAAAAGCACGGGATATGAAGAAATATCGCTTTCGTCGCTTTCAACGAGCGATTACAGAAGTCTGCCTGAATTTACAAGCGAACTTATAGAATTTACGGAAAAAGAAAAAGTCAATTTATCGCTTCCGTCCCTGCGTGTAGATAATTTTTCGCTTGAGCTTATGGAAAAAGTTCAGAAGGTCAGAAAAAGCAGTCTTACATTTGCACCTGAGGCCGGAACGCAGAGAATGAGAGACGTTATAAACAAGGGAATTACCGAAGAAGACATTTTAAACGGTGCAAATCTTGCGTTCGGCGGAGGGTATTCGAGCGTTAAACTTTATTTTATGATAGGTCTTCCTTATGAAACCGATGAAGACGTTGCAGGAATCGGCATTTTGGCGGAAAAAGTGCTTGACGAGTATTTTTCTTACCCGAAGGACAAGCGCCCGAAAAATTTAAGGCTTACCGTAAGTGCGTCGTCATTTGTTCCTAAAGCTTTTACACCGTTTCAGTGGGCAAAGCAAAACACAATAGAAGAACTTAGGGTAAAACAGCACATAATACGTGAACATATCAAAAGAAAAGCCATAAATTACAATTACCACGAAAGCGTCGTCAGCGTTTTGGAGGGAGTTTTTGCAAGAGGCGACAGACGTCTTTCAAAAGTGCTTATAAGCGCATTTAAAAAAGGTGTGAGATTTGACGGCTGGGCAGACTGCTTTGACAACGATAAATGGAACGAGGCATTTGCAGAGTGCGGCATCGACAAAGATTTTTACACCAGAGAGCGCAGTATGGATGAAGTTTTGCCGTGGGATATGATTGATGTGGGAGTTTCGAAAAAATTTCTTATAAACGAGGCAAAAAAGGCGGAGAGGGCAGAGATTACCCCAAACTGCCGTGCAAAATGCGCGGGATGCGGAGCGGCATCTTTCGGAAGGGGTGTTTGCTTTGAGTGATAAGTACCGTTTAAAATACAAAAAGGGCGAAGAGGCAAAATATATTTCGCACCTTGATTTTGTAAGGTCAATCGGCAGAACGTTTAAAAGAGCTGAAATTCCCGTAAAATATTCGCAGGGGTTTAATCCGCACATAATAATGACGGTTGCGCTCCCGATTTCTGTCGGCGTGCTTTCCGACAGTGAATATATGGACGTTGAGCTT
>CABUQL010000224.1 GCA_902493665.1 uncultured Eubacteriales bacterium | reverse complement strand
TTGTCAGTATGCTGATTATCCGCTTCAATAATAACACCCCATTATATGTGATTTAAGCCATACGTATATTATTTTATCATTTATCGCATTTTTTGTCAACTTTGCATATTTTTACGCATTTAATCATCGTTTTTTTAAACAAAAAGTACAACCAATATGCTGCGCAAAAATCATCTAACTAAATTCATTTTAAGTTCAAATTTAAATAATTTGAACTTAAAATAGCAAAACAAAAAGCAAGCTGCAAATTGCAACCTGCTCTTTTAGTCACAAAATTTTCTTATATAGTTCCGAAAAGCCTGTCTCCGGCATCGCCGAGCCCCGGAACGATGTATTTATGCTCGTTAAGTCTTTCATCGAGCGAACCGCAGTAAATTTCAACGTCGGGGTGTGCTTTGCGCATTGCTTCAACACCTTCGGGTGCTGCGATAACACACATAAACTTGATTTTGTCGGCACCGCGCTGTTTAATAAAGTTTATAGCGGCAATACTGCTTCCTCCCGTTGCAAGCATCGGGTCAACAACAATCACCTGGCGTGATGAAATGTCAGGCGGAAGTTTGCAGTAGTATTCCACCGGCTCTGCAGTTTCGTGATCTCTGTAAAGACCGATATGTCCGACTTTTGCTGCCGGAATAAGGCTTACCAAAGCATCTACCATACCGAGACCTGCTCTTAAAATAGGAACAATTGCAACCTGTTTTCCGATCATTTCACCGACTGTTTCACATATAGGTGTCTGAACCTTAGTTTCAACGAGGCGCAAATCTCTTGTTGCTTCATATCCCATAAGAAGAGCAATTTCGTTTACAAGCTCACGGAAATCTTTAACGCTTGTGTCCTTGTCTCTTAGCATAGTAATCTTATGTCTGATAAGCGGATGATCCATAACATGAACCATATTATCCATAAAGAGTTACCTTCTTTCAAAATAGCATTTTTATAATTATACACTATTTTACATTATTTGTCCATAAAATTTTGTGATTATTTTTTATTTATACAAATATTTTGTCTGATATGTGATGTTTTTACCGTCTACCGTAAACTCTGTATAGTACATTGAAAGTGCATCGGGAACACTTTTCATCGCCTCAAAACCGTTTAAAGAAAAATATTTTATGCCGTCAAGCGGAGTGATGTTATATTCGCCGTTATATATTACAGAAACGTTTTTTCCGTTCTTTACGCAGTTGTCGTTTAATATGCCGTTGAAAATTTTCATTTCGCTGTCATTCATTTTAAGTTTTTTTGTAAGAATAACAAACACGTTGTCGCCGACAAGATTTTTTGTCTTTTCCGAAAGAAGCGCTAAATCACTTTTTGAAAGCACGGAGGTTTTGTTGTCAAACACAATAAATCTGCTGTTTTTAACATCAAATGAGGTTGTGCCCGACGATGTGTTTACAACACGCATAGTGTCTGATGCGCCCGATGTTTTTTCGCCTGCAAATACCGCAAAACTGTTGCCGTCGGCTTCGATTTTATCCATCATTTTCTGATACGATACCCACTCAAGCAAAGTGTTTCTTGAAGTTGTGTTGCCGAAAACAGAAAAGCTGAATGTTTCACTGCCGCTTTTGTCCGCTGCTATGTTTTTAGGATCTGCTTTTTTTACGTCATCAGGAATTTTTTCGGACGAAGTTGTATCTATATTTAAAAGAACAGATGTTTTAACGTCGCCGTATCCAAAAGTTATGACCGCGCTTCCTTTTGATTTTGCAACAATGTTGTTGCCCGAAATTTCAAAAATATTGTTTGTGGAAGATATTCCGCAGTCCGAAAGGTTTATCGGTACGTTTCTGCCGTCGTTTAATACTCCCTTTAGATTAAGATACTTCGTCTGCCCGGCATTCATGAAAATTGTTTTATCATTTGTATAAAGCATATCGGGCATCGGCAAAACTTCAAGTTCTTTTTCGCCGATGACATCATTGTATTTTGCTTTAATCGTTACTTTCCCCTCTTTTGAAGGATGGTAAAAACCGTCTTTTATGTAGCCGTTATCGTCCGACACCGTGTACTCAATATCGCCTTCGTTAAAGCCGGAATTTTTCCTTAAATATTTGTCAACACCGATTGTTTCAATGCGGATTGACGAATGGATAAACACTTTGTCAAATTCCGTTTTTAAAACGAATGAATCAAGTTCTCCCTTTGGCATAGTATTTACAATTCCCACACCGTTTGAAACGGCTCTGAGCGAAGATTCCGAGGGCAAATTCACAACATTTATCGCATCATCGGCAAACGATTTTGCAGCCATTGTTGTGCTTCCGCCGCCGTCAAGATTTATTGCATTATGCACACCGTATTCGATAAGAATATCGGCAAGGTACGAAAGACTTACACCGATGCTTGAAGTCTGACGTCCGTCAACAGTTATAAGATACACTTTCTTGCCGTCTGCACTCGTGCCTATTGCGGTTCTGGGATTGTTGCCGGCGATATTGTGCGTTATCGCTGCTTTTTTCCCGTCTTTAACAAGCATTGTTCCGCCGCCGACTGCAAATTTAATATTGTTAAAATTCGGTTTGTACGATACGTCAAACGCAATCGGGTCGCCTACTTTGAAGTTGTCGAGCATAAAGCGTGTGTGATCCTGCAAAAATGATAAAACATATCCGTCCTCGGGGATTTCAACAGGACCTTTGTCAAAATTTATCGAATCAACCACGTCGTTTTTAACAACAACTTCAACAAGATTTCCCGCGGAACCAACCGATTTTTCTCCCCATTTGCGGTTATACATAACAATCTCGGCCATATCGTCATATTTGTTTATCGCCTTAACTTTTTCACCCTGTCCGTTTGGTGCGGTAACAGTCATATAACAATCGAGATACCCGGCAAAAAGGTCATTTTCGGCATCTTTTGCAAATATGGCAAACTGTGATGATTTATCAGCCGGTGATGATATTAAATTTCCGTCGTTAATTTCAACGCCAACGGCGCTTCCCTTAGTTCTGTCTTTCGAATACCACGAAAAAAAGTCACCGTTTATTGCAACTTCAGTATTATAATCGTTTGCAAGATTTTTAACATTTGTAAGTTTTGAAATGTCATTTTTATTCTTTAAAAGCTTTAT
>CABUQL010000223.1 GCA_902493665.1 uncultured Eubacteriales bacterium | reverse complement strand
AGACCAGTTTAAGGCAAACTTTAAACAGTCATTATTTTTTGGAATTTTAGATATTCTTCTTCCCGTTGTTTTATATTATTCGTTCAGATATTACATCGGACTTGGCGGACTTGCATCGTTTATGGCGGGAGCAATGGTAATTCTTGCCTCGGCACTTTTTGCAATGCTCAATTTTTATGCTTATCCTATGATGGTAACTTTCAAACTTGACGTTAAGTACATTATAAGAAATTCAATGTTTTTCTCAATAGCAAAGTTTCCGAGAAACATTTTAATACTTGCAATCGATACGCTTATTCTTTATGCAATGCTTAAGATAAACGCACTTGTTGTTATTTTCGGCTTTGCGCCGTTTATTTTGTTTTCTACAATTTGTTTTATAACCGTTTTCGGAGTATGGAAGCCTATGGCGGACGTTATGATTCCGAAAAAAGATGACGATGATGAGCGTGTTTTTTCAGACGGTGATGAAAAGTGAAGATTTTAGTTGACGCAGATGCGTGCCCCGTAAAGGATATAATCGTTTCGGAGGCAAAAAAATACGGTGTTCCCGTTTATATGTTTGTTGACACAAGCCACATTTTGAAAAGCGGCTACGCATGTGTTATAACCGTTGACAAAGCGAGTGACAGTGTTGATATTGCGCTTGCAAACAAAACGGATAGGGGCGACATTGTTGTTACTCAGGATTACGGCGTGGCGGCAATGAGTCTCGGGAAAGGTGCGTATGCCGTAAATCAGAACGGACTTGTTTATACCGATAAAAATATAGACATGCTTCTTTTCGACCGCCATATCGGTCAAAAAAAGCGCAGAGCAGGCGAAAAATGTTCGGGCGTTAAAAAAAGAACCGCCGCCGATGACGAAAATTTTTGCAAAGAATTTCAAAAACTTTTGCAAATCGTATTAAAACAGTAAAAATATATCAATAAATTAGAAAAAACTCCTTGAATTTTGATGAAAAAAGGTATATAATGTATCTTGGTTTTTTAAAAATAGTATTTTTTGTTATAGAGGAGGATTTTTTTAATGAGTTCTTTTATTGATGTAATTAAAGAAAGAGCAAGAGCTGACAAAAGAAAAATTGTTTTGGCTGAAGGCGAAGAAATAAGAACAATCAAAGCCGCAGCACAGATTATCAAAGAAGGCATCTGCGATGTCATTCTTTTGGGTGATGAAGAAAAAATCAAAGAAACCGCAGGCGATATCTGTCTTGATGGCGCAAAAATTATAAACCCCGCAACAAGCGAGCTTGCAGGTGATTTTGCAGCATCGTTTTACGAAATGAGAAAAGCAAAAGGTATGACTGAAGAAAAAGCAGCCGAAACTATGAAAAATCCTCTTTACTTTGGTGTAATGATGGTTGAAAAAGATATGGCCGACGGTATGGTTGCAGGTGCAATAAATGCAACAGCAAACGTTTTAAGACCTTCTCTTCAGATTCTTAAAACCGCTCCCGGAACAAAGCTTGTATCGGCATTCTTCCTTATGATTGTTCCCGATTGCGAATACGGCGAAAACGGAATATTTGTTTTCTCCGACTGCGGTCTTAACGAAAACCCCGACGCCGATGCAGTTTCAGAAATTGCAATAAGCAGTGCAAAGAGCTTTTCCGATTTGGTAGGCAAAGAACCTAAAGTTGCAATGCTTTCATATTCTACATACGGCAGTGCAAAAAATGAGCTTGTTGACAAAATTCAGCTTGCAACAAAGCTTGCAAAAGAAAAAAGACCGGATATCAAACTTGACGGCGAACTTCAGCTTGATGCTGCAATCGTTCCTTCTGTCGGCGCCGCAAAAGCTCCGGGCAGCGACATTGCAGGTAAAGCAAACGTTCTTATATTCCCCGACCTTAATGCGGGAAATATCGGCTACAAACTCGTTCAGCGTCTTGCAAAAGCAGAAGCTTACGGTCCTGTAACACAGGGTATTAAAAAACCTGTAAACGACCTTTCAAGAGGCTGCTCTGCAGAAGATATCGTCGGTGTTGTTGCAATTACGTGCGTTCAGGCGCAGATGAGAAATAAATAATATATAAAAGGATTGATTTTGTTGAAAATTCTAGTTATAAATGCGGGAAGTTCTTCGCTTAAATATCAGTTTATCAATATAGATACAAAGGAAGTTCTCGCAAAAGGTATTTGCGAAAGAATCGGTATCGACGGCTCAAAGATTTCGCAGAAAGCAGAAGGAAAACCCGAATACGAGTGCCAGAAAAATATGAAAGACCATTCCGATGCAATAAAAATGGTTATAGACGCACTTACATCAAAAGAATACGGTGTTATAAACTCAATGAGCGAAATTGACGCGGTAGGACACAGAGTGCTCCACGGCGGCGCTCATTACAGTGCATCAATTGTCGTAAATGACGATGTTAAAAAGGCTATCAGAGAATGTTTCGATCTCGGACCTTTGCATAACCCTGCAAATCTTATAGGAATTGAAGCTTGCGAAAAAGCAATGCCCGGCACAAAACAGGTTGCTGTTTTTGATACGGCTTTCGGTCAGTCAATGGAAAAGAAAGTTTATATGTATGCAATTCCTTATGAATATTATGAAAAATATGCAATAAGAAGATACGGATTCCACGGAATCAGCCACAACTATGTTTCGCAGAGCGCTTGAATTTGCAAATCTCGATAAAGAAAAAGGCAAAGTAATCGTATGCCACTTAGGAAACGGCTCAAGTATTACTGCTTCAATCGGCGGAAAATGCGTTGATACAAGCATGGGACTTACTCCTTTGGAAGGTCTTGTAATGGGAACAAGAAGCGGTGATGTTGACCCCGCAGTTGTTCAGTATATTGCAAACAAAGAAAGCAAAAGCGTTGACGAAGTGTTAAATATCTTAAATAAAAAATCAGGTGTTTTGGGAATTTCAGATGTAAGCAGCGACTTCAGAGATCTTGAAGCAGCCGCTGAAGAAGGCAACGAAAGAGCAAAACTTGCACTTGATATGTTTATTTACAGAGTTATAAAATATATCGGCGCATATGCTGCTGCAATGAACGGTGTTGACGCTATTGTATTTACTGCCGGAATCGGCGAAAATACTGTAATCATAAGAGATGCTGTTGCAAAAGGCTTATCATATCTCGGTGTTAAACTTGATGAAAAAGTTAACAGC
>CABUQL010000222.1 GCA_902493665.1 uncultured Eubacteriales bacterium | reverse complement strand
GCATATCTTCGATTTTGTATTTTGAACCGAAGTTCATAAGGCAATATCCGCCGACCTGGAATTCCTGAATTTCGTGTGCAGGACGTATATGCATTCTGAGCGGTTTGTTTGCTACGCTCGGACTTACCGAAAACGGAATGTATGTAGCTTTCCAGTCCGTACCAAAATATATGTGCGACTGAATTGCAGCCTTATATCCGGTAGTTGCGGTTTCCTGCAAAGTAACTTCAACGTGGCCTTCGCCCGAATCGTTGCTTCCGCCGCTTATAAGTCTTGTGTAAAGAACAAGCATACCAACGTCACCTTGATTAAACTGCTTATCCGTTTTAACTTCAACTGCGCATTTGTAACTTTTTTCGGGGATTTTAACCGAATTAAAGTCAAGGGCTTTCGTAAACGGCATGCCATCAACATCTACAACCGTAAAAGATGAAAACTCCGGACCCGTCATAGGTATATCAAAAAAGTTTTCGGTTGTAACGAGTGTTTCTCCTCCCGTAAGACCTTTAAAAACTTCTTCGGGGTCTTTCGGCTGCGGATAGTACAAAAGGTCATTCAAATCGGAAGATTTTTCAAACTCTGTCGGAACAGGTCTTCTTACATTTGCACCCTCAACATCTGCAAATTTTGAATCGTCATAAGACGTTGTAAGACCTAAATCTTCAAGCTCTCTGCCGTCATTTTTGTCGATATTTGTTGTCTGGCCTCTCTTAATTATAACTGTGTTTGTATCGTTATCCCAGTCAACATTTGCTCCCATACTTTCTGAAATGAATCTTACGGGAACCATGGTTCTGTCGTTTACAATTGTTGCAGGAACGTCAAGCGTTACGCTTTTCCCGTCAACCGTTGCGGTTGTGTCACCAATTTTAAGTTTAACTTCTTTTCCGATTTTTGTACCCGTAACGGTTTGAGTTGCTTCGTCCCAATCGACTTTAGCGCCGAGTTTTTCGAAAATAGCACGCATGGGCACCAAAACTCTGTCGTTTTTCATTACAGGCATTACGTCAAATTTTTGCGGTGCGCCGTAGATTTTTACATTAATTTGCTCATCTGCCGAAAAAACCGACGGAATTATGCAAATTAAAAGTGCGCATACCAACACCAATGAAACAAGTTTTTTCATTACTCTACCTCCTATTTAGTTTAATTTAATTATATCATAATAAAAAAACGGTGTAAATAATGAAAAGTATTCAATTTTTGCACAAAATCGGCGTTTTATTCATTTTATGCTCCTTTGCGGCACACATTAATTTTGTTTTTCTGAAATTGCTGTGCTATTTACCGTTTTTATGCAATTTCAATCTGCACTGCACGCATTGCATCAAGTGCCGTATTATGGCTTTCAATGCTTACCCCGGCGCAACATTTGTAATCAATCGTAACCGTAACTTCAGGAAATGCAGCCTTAAGTATCATAGCATTTGAAATTACGCAAATGTCCGTACATAATCCGCAAAGTTCAATTTCTTCAATGTCATCATTAAAATTTTTAATTATATTCGGCAAATCAATGCTTCCAAACGTTACCTTGTCAACAACTGTGTTTACATACGGTTTTAATTCACCGCAAATTTGCCAACCGTCGGTGTTTTTCACGCAATGCACAACCTGAAGCTTTCTCCCCTCCTGCGTTTTGAGATAATCGTCAAAATGAGTATCTCTTGTAAATATAACTTTCCCATCAAAATTTTTAACTTTATTAACTACCAACGGCACAATTGCCTCGGCATCTTTGCTTCCCAAACTGCCGTTTATAAAATCATTTTGCATATCTACAACAATTAAGTATTTCATATTATTTTTCCTCTTTCAAAGTGTTGTTTTCTGAGTTTTGTGTAATACCAAACTCTTTGTAAAATTTTTAAAAAAGACTGCAGCAAAACAAAATTATTTTGTTGCAGTCTGATTTTAAGTTTAATTTGTTTTATATTCAACAGAGCCAAGCTCGTTCATATCACTGTCATAAAATGTTGCCGTAATTGTACCGCTCGGTGTAAACTTTTTCGGATAATTCACCGGGTATTCGCCCGGAGCATCAGTCCTTACATTTATTTTCGCAGAAGATACAACCTCTCCGTTTTCTTTTGCTTCATATTGCATCGTATAAATTCCTGCTGCTTCGACAGTAATAAACACGCTGCCGTTTTTGTATACAATGCCGTATTTATACGGTTCAGGGTCCTTAAGCGGCAAAATTACAGAAACTTCGCCGTATTCCGAGGAGTATTTCTGTTTGCCGTGTGATGTAGTAGTTGACGAAACATTCATAGTTTGCTTCCATACAGATGTGTCGGAAAGAATCGGCAATGTAATCTCTTCTTTTACATCAGGGCATCCTTCAAGCGTGCGGACAGCCTTGCCGGTTTCTGTCATTGTGGGCTGCCCGGTTATTTTCCAGGGGCTCCACCAGTGTGCGTATAATGTTACATCGTCGCCTTTAACATCGCCGAACGATTCAACCTTTGTTCCGCCGTCTTTTGCGGTATACCAGCCGTCAAACTTAAATCCTGTTCGTTTAAGTTCATCAAATGAACCGTTGCCGTTTGCCCAGTATTCATTGATAAACTTGATGCTTGTTGTTTTTCCGCCGCTGTAGTTTGCATCAAACGTCACAGAGTGTGCCTTTGAACTTGCCGGCAGAGGAATTGATGCGTCAACTTTTGTTATATACGGTATACCGTTTTTGTAGTAATCTCTTGTAACTTCGACGTTATTGCCGTTTTGCACAAGTCTGTCAAATATAATATCTTTAATACCTTTTGCGGTATAATTATAATATTCGCCCGTTTCTAAACTGTAAAGATACATCGGATACTCACTCGTAACATAGCTCGGTTTAAAGAAACAAATGTACTTACCGTCCGATGTCAGCAAAACAGATGTCGGCTTAGCACCTTCCTTCGTGCCTGACGGTTTTAACGACTAAAATCTGTTGTGGTTTTAACCTCGGCCATATCTACATAATAAAACGCGTTGATTCTGCTATCCCATATAAACTGTGCGTAATATCCACGCAAAAGCTTGTTGTTTTCATATTTTGTGTCGGTGCAATGTTTTGTATAACCGGAATGAGTTTTGAGTCCTTTGTCACTTACCAAGAAATATGTATAGCTTGTTTTTCCGGGACGATCCGGAAC